>NZ_JBEOVJ010000072.1:0-44422 GCF_040295435.1 Streptomyces sp. NPDC002809 | reverse complement strand
CGCCCCCGGACCGCTATGGAGTTCGGGTCCCTCCTGCGTGTGCGAAGAAGTCAGCGGCGGTGCTGCGAGTCCGCCACCGTGACCTCGACGCGCTGGAACTCCTTGAGGTCGCTGTACCCCGTCGTCGCCATCGCCCGGCGCAGCGCGCCGAAGATGTTCATCGAGCCGTCGGGGGTGTGCGAGGGACCGGTGAGGACCTCCTCCGTCGTGCCGACGGAGCCGAGGTCGACCAGCTTGCCGCGCGGCACGTCCTCGTGGACGGCCTCCATGCCCCAGTGGCGGCCACGGCCCGGCGCGTCCGTCGCGCGGGCGAGCGGGGAGCCCATCATCACGGCGTCCGCACCGCAGGCGATGGCCTTCGGCAGGTCGCCGGACCAGCCGACACCGCCGTCCGCGATCACGTGCACGTACCGGCCGCCGGACTCGTCCATGTAGTCACGGCGGGCACCGGCCACGTCGGCGACCGCGGTCGCCATCGGGACCTGGATGCCGAAGACGTTGCGCGTGGTGTGCGCCGCGCCGCCGCCGAAGCCGACGAGGACACCGGCCGCGCCCGTGCGCATCAGGTGCAGGGCCGCGGTGTACGTGGCGCAGCCGCCGACGATCACCGGGACGTCCAGCTCGTAGATGAACTGCTTCAGGTTGAGCGGCTCGGCCGCACCCGAGACGTGCTCGGCGGAGACCGTCGTACCGCGGATGACGAAGATGTCCACGCCCGCGTCGACGACTGCCTTGGAGAACTGGGCGGTGCGCTGCGGGGAGAGCGCGGCGGCGGTGACGACACCGGAGTCGCGCACCTCCTTGATGCGCTGCCCGATCAGCTCCTCCTGGATGGGGGCGGAGTAGATCTCCTGGAGCCGGCGGGTCGCGGACTCGACCGGCATCTCGGCGATCTCGTCGAGCAGCGGCTGCGGGTCGGCGTGCCGGGTCCACAGGCCTTCCAGGTTGAGCACGCCGAGGCCGCCGAGCTCACCGATGCGGATGGCGTGCTGCGGGGAGACGACGGAGTCCATGGGAGCGGCCAGGAACGGCAGCTCGAAGCGGTAGGCGTCGATCTGCCAGGCGATCGAGACCTCCTTCGGGTCGCGGGTCCGGCGGCTCGGGACGACGGCGATGTCGTCGAATGCGTAAGCCCGGCGGCCGCGCTTGCCGCGCCCGATCTCGATCTCAGTCACGATGTGTGGCCTTTCCCTCTACGTCTGCGCTGTCCAGTATCCCCGACACACACATGAGGGGCGGTCCCGGGAACCCCGGTCCGCCCCTCACCTGCACTGTTGCGTTACTTCCTGCTGTAGTTCGGCGCTTCGACCGTCATCTGGATGTCGTGCGGGTGGCTCTCCTTGAGACCCGCCGAGGTGATCCGCACGAAGCGGCCCTTGCTCTCCATCTCGTCGACCGAGGCGGCGCCCACGTACCCCATCGTCTGGCGCAGGCCGCCGACGAGCTGGTGCAGCACGTTGGCCAGCGGGCCGCGGTAGGGCACCTGGCCCTCGATGCCCTCGGGGACGAGCTTGTCGTCGGAGGACACCTCGGCCTGGAAGTAGCGGTCCTTCGAGTACGAGCGGCCCTGTCCGCGGGACTGCATCGCGCCCAGCGAACCCATGCCGCGGTACGACTTGAACTGCTTGCCGTTGATGAAGAGGAGCTCGCCCGGCGACTCCTCGCAACCCGCGAGGAGGGAGCCCAGCATCACGCTGTCGGCACCGGCGGCGAGCGCCTTGCCGATGTCGCCGGAGTACTGGAGGCCGCCGTCGCCGATGACCGGGACGCCCGCCGCACGGGCGGCCAGCGCGGCCTCGTAGATCGCGGTGACCTGCGGGACGCCGATGCCGGCGACCACACGCGTGGTGCAGATCGAACCGGGTCCGACGCCCACCTTCACGCCGTCCACGCCGGCGTCGACCAGGGCCTGGGCGCCGTCGCGCGTCGCGACGTTGCCGCCGATGACGTCCACGTTCACGGCCGACTTGATCTTCGCCATCCAGTTGAGGGCGTTGCTGTTGTGGCCGTGCGAGGTGTCGACGATCAGGAAGTCCACCCCGGCCCCGGCCAGCGCCTGGGCGCGGTCCAGCGCCTCCGGGCTGGCACCGACGGCCGCGCCGACGAGCAGGCGGCCCTCGCCGTCCTTGGCCGCGTTCGGGTACTGCTCGGCCTTCTTGAAGTCCTTGACCGTGATGAGGCCCTTGAGGATGCCCGCCTCGTCGACCAGCGGAAGCTTCTCGATCTTGTGGCGGCGCAGCAGCTCCATGGCGTCCACGCCGGAGATACCGACCCGGCCGGTGACCAGGGGCATCGGCGTCATGACCTCACGCACCTGGCGCGAGCGGTCCGACTCGAACGCCATGTCGCGGTTGGTGACGATGCCGAGCAGCTTGCCCGCCGCGTCGGTGACCGGTACGCCGCTGATGCGGAACTTGGCACAGAGCGCGTCGGCCTCGCCGAGCGTGGCGTCGGGGCTGACCGTGATCGGGTCGGTGACCATGCCGGACTCGGACCGCTTCACCAGGTCGACCTGGTTGACCTGGTCCTCGACCGAGAGATTGCGGTGCAGTACGCCGACGCCGCCCTGACGGGCCATGGCGATGGCCATACGGGCCTCGGTCACCTTGTCCATCGCGGCGGAGAGCAGCGGGATGTTCACCCGTACGTTCCGCGAGATGAGCGTCGAGGTGTCGACCGCGTTGGGCAGCACTTCAGATGCGCCCGGCAGCAGCAGCACGTCGTCGTATGTCAGCCCGAGCGTCGCGAATTTCTCGGGCACTCCGTCGACGTTTGCAGTCATGACACCTTCCCCAAATGGCCTTGATCGGTGCGGATGTCCATGCTAACGGCCTTCGGGGGTGTCTCATTCCATGAACAAGATCACCGGGAGGTTCTGTAGCTTCCTACGGCACCGATCCGCGGCACCGCAGGCCCGGCTCACTGCTCCGCGAGGGCCCGCAGCCGGCTGAGCGCACGGTGCTGGGCGACCCGGACGGCACCCGGCGACATGCCGAGCATCTGTCCGGTCTCCTCGGCGGTGAGCCCGACGGCGACCCGCAGGACCAGCAGCTCGCGCTGGTTCTCGGGAAGGTTGGCGAGGAGCTTCTTGGCCCAGGCGGCATCGCTGCTGAGGAGCGCCCGCTCCTCGGGCCCGAGCGAGTCGTCCGGCCGCTCCGGCATCTCGTCGGAGGGCACCGCGGTCGATCCCGGGTGCCGCATCGCGGCACGCTGGAGATCGGCCACCTTGTGGCCGGCGATGGCGAAGACGAAGGCTTCGAAGGGCCTGCCGGTGTCCTTGTACCGCGGCAGCGCCATCAGCACCGCGACACAGACCTCCTGCGCCAGGTCCTCCACGAAGTGACGGGCATCACCGGGCAGCCGGTTCAGCCGGGACCTGCAGTAGCGCAGCGCGAGGGGGTGGACATGGGCCAGCAGATCATGCGTGGCCTGCGCGTCGCCCTCGACGGCGCGATGCACCAGGGCACCGATCACCGTCGTTCCGTCCTCGCGCATCGAACCATGGTGCCCCGGCGCCGCGTCATCCGCGGCACCGCGTCCGTAGTTGTGCACTGAAGCGTTATGAGCGGGTGCGCCGGAAGTCATGTCCTGCGCCCTCCCCTTCCGCTCGACCGAATCGTTCCCGAGGAACTCCACGTCTCAAGGATGCGTCATCGGCCGGGAAGCGTCACATGCCGCCGGGCGGCGGGCTGCACGGGTGGGGTACGAGCAGGCCGCGTCCGGGGACACGACCCGGCTCCGCACCCCTCCCCCGAGGTCGCCCCGTCCGCCCGCGAGCGGACGGGGATGGATCGTGGGGCCGGTCACGGCCCGCCCTCAGCGGACCAGGCCCCAGCGGAAACCGAGCGCCACCGCGTGCGCGCGGTCCGAAGCGCCGAGCTTCTTGAACAGGCGCCTGGCGTGCGTCTTCACCGTGTCCTCCGAGAGGAACAGCTCACGGCCGATCTCCGCGTTGGAGCGGCCGTGACTCATGCCTTCGAGCACCTGGATCTCACGCGCCGTGAGCGTGGGCGCCGCGCCCATCTCGGCCGAGCGCAGCCGGCGCGGGGCGAGCCGCCACGTCGGATCGGCCAGGGCCTGGGTGACGGTCGCCCGGAGCTCCGCCCGGGAGGCGTCCTTGTGCAGATATCCGCGGGCCCCGGCGGCGACCGCGAGCGCGACCCCGTCCAGGTCCTCGGCGACGGTCAGCATGATGATCCGCGCCCCGGGGTCGGCGGAGAGCAGCCGTCGGACGGTCTCCACACCCCCCAGACCGGGCATGCGTACGTCCATGAGAATCAGATCCGAACGGTCGGCACCCCAGCGGCGGAGTACTTCCTCCCCGTTGGCCGCCGTCGTCACACGCTCGACGCCGGGCACGGTCGCGACCGCGCGACGGAGCGCTTCTCGGGCAAGCGGGGAATCATCGCAGACGAGAACGGATGTCATGACCGCCCTCCGCAGCTGATGCGCGTCACCTTGAGCCTCCAGGCTGTTACAAGTCGTCACCTGAGCGGTTGACGCTCTCGGACGTTTGCCCGATCGCTTTCTCTGTCAACCGCCTCCGCACTCCCAACGATGGTCACTCGAAAGAGTTACGGGTCGGAGGATGGAGTTCGGCACTCTACGTGAGGGGTCGGCCACGGAGGAGAGCGCCACGAGGTCGTCCAGCCCTCAACCGAACCTTCTCAGGAACTTATGCACCATTTAGCGGATTTTCTTCCCTTTTGCTGGTGTCTGTGACTAGATTCGCAATCAGTCATATTTACATCTACTAACACCGTAGATGTACGGTCATGGGCACGGTACGACGGACGACCACGACGTTTCCGACTCAGCATGGTTTCGAGGGGACAAGCAATGGCAGATTTCTCCCGCCTTCCCGGACCCAACGCCGATCTGTGGGACTGGCAGCTGCTGGCGGCCTGCCGAGGGGTCGACAGCTCACTGTTCTTCCACCCCGAGGGGGAACGCGGAGCCGCCAGGAGCGCCCGCGAGACCTCCGCGAAAGAGGTCTGCATGCGATGCCCGGTACGCGCCGAGTGCGCAGCCCACGCCCTGGCGGTACGCGAGCCCTACGGAGTGTGGGGCGGACTGACGGAGGACGAGCGCGAAGAGCTCATGGGCCGGGCCCGCAACCGGCTGATCTCCGCGGCGGCACCCTCGTTCCCGCCCGGGCACGGCTGAGCCCCACCGCGCGCCACAAGGGAAGAAACGTTTCTCCACTCGGGTCGGGGTCGCATGCCCCTCTCCGCTCGGGCACCCGCGGGCGCGCACTCCTTGCCCGCTCGGGCCCGCGGGCCCGCCGCGGACCGCTCAGCGGGCCGCCGCATGCGACAGCTGGTCCAGGGTGGCCGCCACGGCCGGGACCTGCGCCAGGTCGGGCAGGGTCAGTGCGACGATCTCGCGCTCGATGGCCGGCTCCACCGTGACGGTCCGGGCACCCCTGGGGCGTACCGACTCGATCGCCAGCGCCGGCAGGACGGCCACCCCGAGACCCGCGCCGACCAGGCCGATCACCGCCGGGTAGTCATCGGTCGCGAAGTCGATCCGCGGGGTGAAGCCGGACGCCTCGCAGACCTCCACCAGCTGCCGGCGGCAGCGCGGGCAGCCGGCGATCCACGGCTCTCCCGCGAGTTCGCCGATGCCCACCTCGGCCCGGTCCGCGAGCTCGTGGCCTTCGGGGACCAGTCCGATCAGCCGGTCGGTGAGCAGGGGACGCACCACCAGGTCGTCCCACTCCGCGCCCGGCGTGCCGTACCGGAAGGCCAGCGCGATGTCGCAGTCGCCGTCGCGCAGCATCTCCACCGAGCGGGGCGGCTCCGCCTCGACCAGGGAGACCCTGGTGCCGGGATGGGCGGCCCGGAGCGCGGCGAGGGCGCCCGGGACCAGGGTGGAGCTGCCGCTGGGGAAAGAGACGAGCCGGACCCGGCCGGCCCGCAGCCCGGCGATCGCGGCGACCTCCTCCTCGGCGGCGGTGAGCCCGGCGAGGATGCCGGAGGCATGGCGCACGAGCGCCTCACCGGCCTGCGTCAGCCGCATCTCGCGTCCGGTGCGGATGAGCAGCGTGGTGCCCGCCGAGGACTCCAGCGCCTTCATCTGCTGGCTCACGGCGGGCTGGGTGCAGCCAAGCTCGCGGGCGGCGGCGGAGAAGGAGCCGGTACCGGCCACGGCGCGCAGGACTCGGAGATGACGGGCTTCGATCACTCTTCGAATATAAGGGATTCTTGGGTCATGGGCGAATTACTGGCGTGCAACTTTGAGGTGTGCGGCTCCGAGCCGGGAGTCGCTAGCGTTCGGGCATGACTGCGATGACTGTGCTGACCGTGAACGCGGGCCGCCCCGTGGCGGCGTCCTACACCGACGCCCCGGGCGGCATGACCGGGATCGACAAGCGCCCCGTCGAGGGGCTCGTGCGGGTCTGCGACCCGGGTCCCGAGGGTGAGGGCGGCAGCGGCCTGGCCGGGGACACGGTCTGCGACCTGCGCCATCACGGCGGCTCGCACCAGGCCGTGTACGCCTTCGCCCGCGAGGAGCTCGACGCGTGGGAGCGGGAGCTGGGGCGCCCGCTGCCCAACGGCTCCTTCGGCGAGAACCTGACCACGGGCGGTGTGACGGTCAGCGGCGCACTGATAGGCGAGCGCTGGCGGATCGGTGCCGAGCTGGTCCTCGAGGTCACCTCCGGCCGGATTCCGTGCCGTACGTTCGCGGGCCACCTCGACGAGGAGCGCTGGGTCAAGCGGTTCACGCAGGCCGCCGTGCCCGGCGCGTACCTCCGCGTGATCACGCCGGGGAGCATCCGGGCCGGCGACCCGGTCGAGATCGTGCACCGGCCCGACCACGAGGTGACGGTGGAACTGCAGTTCCGGGCCGTCACCACCCGGCGCGAGCTGCTGCCGCTGCTGCTTCCGGCAGGCGACGCCCTGCACCCCGGGGCGATGCGGAAGGCGCGCGCGCACGTGGCCCGTCAGGGATGAGCGGGGAGCGGCGGGCGGGTCGTCCGGTGGTGTGCGCCGGGCACTAACGTGCCGCGTATGACGACTGCACTGATTACGGGCGCGACCGCGGGTATCGGGGCCGCCTTCGCGCGGCGGCTCGCGGCCGAGGGACACAACCTCGTCCTGGTGGCCCGCGACACCGACCGGCTGCGGGAACAGGCCACCGAGCTGCACGACCGGCATGGCATCGAGGCCGAGGTGCTGACCGCGGACCTGTCCCTGGACGACGGGATCGCCGCCGTCGAGGCCCGGCTGGCCGACCGCAAGGAGTCGGTCGACCTCCTGGTCAACAACGCCGGGTTCGGCAACAAGGGCCACTTCCTCGACGTACCCATGGCGGACGAACTGGCGATGCTGAAGGTGCACTGCGAGGCGGTCCTGCGACTGACCTCCGCGGCCGCGGCCGGCATGAAGGAGCGGGGCAGGGGCGGCATCGTGAACGTGGCCTCCGTGGCGGCGTTCGTGCCGCGCGGTACGTACGGGGCGTCCAAGGCGTGGGTCGTGCAGTTCACCCAGGGCGCGGCGAAGGACCTGGCCGGTTCGGGCGTGCGGCTGATGGCGCTCTGCCCCGGCTTCGTACGGACGGAGTTCCACCAGCGGGCCGGGATGGGCACGGGCAACATCCCGGGCTGGATGTGGCTCGACGCCGACAAGCTGGTGGCCACGGCCCTGGCGGACCTGGCGCGCGGCAAGTCGGTCTCGGTTCCGGACGCGCGGTACAAGGCGCTGATGGGTCTGGTGAAGGTGACGCCGCGCGGCCTGCTCGGAGGGGTCACCTCCAAGACAGGCCGCAAGTACGGGCCCCAGTGAGCGGCGGGTTACCGCACCCCGCGGCCCTCGTAGGCGCCGATGTTGGGGGCGCCGGGCTTCAGGCGGTTGCCGAAGTAGTCCTTGCCGCCGTTGTCCTCGATGACGGCTCCGGCGGCGAGGGCGGGCGAGCCCGTGCCGAGCCGGAAGTCGTCCCGCAGCTTCGGGTCGGCCGTGGTGCCGCCGGGGTCCGGGCGCGTCATGTCGATGCCGTAAAAGGCGTTGTGGTCGAAGGAGAGCCCGGGGGTCGGGTTCTTGAAGGCGTAGCCGCCGGTGCCTTCGCTGACGAAGACGTTGTTGCGGACGGACAGTTCGTGCTGGGTGGTGGCGGGGCTGCCGGCATCGTCCTGGACGAGGTACCCGGGGATCTGCTCCTTGTTGCGGAAGGTGTTGTTGTAGATCTCGGTGCCCAGGATCGGGCCCCAGCAGTTCTGGATCAGGCGGGCGCCGTCGTCGCGGCTGACGTTGTAGCGGGCTACCGTGCCGATGGTCTTCGCGCCGCTGTAGGGGCAGATCAGCAGGAAGCCGCCCTTGTTGTCGTGGCTGTAGTTGTACTGGAAGACGGTGTTCCGCGAGGCGCCGTCGGCGTCGAAGGACATGCCGTCATGGGTGTTGCCGCCGCCGGAGACCTCGTTGTACTCGACGGTCGTGTCGTCGGTGTTGAACGTCCAGATGCCCGCGTTGGCGGAGGGCGAGCGGAGCTGGAAGCCGTCGACGCGGTTGTGGTCGACGCGGGCTCCGCTGGTGGTGTCGAGCTTCATGCCGTCCCCGGCCAGGGACTTCAGCGTGTTGTGGTGGACACGGACGCCGGTGCTGGGCGTCCACTCCCCCGGGTAGACGTTCGGATCCTGCTGCCCGCCGACCAGATCGCGTTTGGAGAAGGTCGACTTGAAGTAGACGCCCTCGCGGTCGACGTCCTCGATGCGGTTGTGGCCGATGTCCAGGCCGTCGTACCAGCTGGCCTTCGCCGTGCCCTCGACTGCGATGTGGATGGCGCTGGAGCCGGACACGGTCTTGTGGTCGCCGCCGCGTACGTCGTGGATGTAGAGGCCGCTGATGTCGAAGCCCCGGGCGACGCCGTAGTCGGTCAGGCGCAGGCGGACGCCGTTGCGCTCGCTGCCGGGGCTGTCGGCGTTGGTGATCTCCAGGGCCCTGAGGTGTACGTACTGCGTGTTGGAGAGCAGGACGGTGTCGTGGGCGCCGGCTCCGTCGAGCCTGGCCCGGGCAGGTCCGTTGCCGTAGTCGGCGATGGTGAACGGGGCGCGGGCGGAGCCGGTGCCCGTGGGGGCGAGGGTGCCGGTGCAGACGGCGCCGCGCCTGAAGAGCAGCCTGTCGCCGGGCCCGTAGGGGTGTGCGTTGGCTTCGGCGAGGGTGGTCCAGGGATGCCGCCTGCTGCCGGTGGCCCCTTCCGGGGCGGCGCCGCAGTCGACGTGGAAGGTGCGGCCGGCGGGTGCGGCCGCCTGCGCGGCGCCCGGTCCTGCGAAGGCCGGACCGGCGGCGGCGGTCAGGGCCGCGAGCGCCGCGGCGGTGACGCGATGTCTCACAATTCCTCCGTACGAACAGTCAAGGTCGGGGCGGGCCGGGAACGGCCTGATCGGCATCGCCGGGAATCCTGGACTTGGATTGATCGAACGTCAATGCATCGCGTTTGAATGATCGAAACTCCCATCGTTCGATCACGTTGGTCTAGGGTCGGACATCGGCTCCGGCACCGGCCGGGCCAGGGGCCGGGCCACACACTGCGAGGGGACTGCCGCCGTGCGCGAAAGTGCTGCTGAACGTCATGACCGCCTGCTCGGGCTGGTACGGGACCGGGGCTCCGCCCGGGTGTCGGACCTGGCATCGCAGCTGGGGGTCTCGCCCGTCACGGTGCGCCGGGACGTCGAGGACCTGGCAGGCCGCGGCCTGCTCGACCGGGTCCACGGTTCGGTGTCCTGGCCCCAGGACACCGCCCCCGCCGCGGGGCCCGGCGGCGCGGGCAGCGGCCTGGTCCTCGGCATGCTCGCGCCCTCCGCGACCTACTACTTCGCCGAGGTCATCCGGGGTGCCCACGAAGCCGCCGCACGGGCGGGGGCCCGGCTGATCCTGCGGATCTCCGACTACCGGCCCCAGGAGGACCAGGCCCGTACCGAGGGGCTGCTCTCCGCGGGCGCCGAGGGCCTGCTGGTCGCGCCGGGCTGGCAGCATCCGGGCGACCCGTCGGCGTTCGGCGACTGGATCGGCTCACTGCCCGTCCCGACCGTCCTGCTGGAGCGCAGGCCCGCCGCCGGCTCACCCCTGGACGCCTTGGACCGGGTCTGCTCGGACCACGCGCACGGGGTGCTGCTGGCCGTGCGCCATCTGGTGGACCTCGGGCACGGGGCGCCCCTGCTGATGGCCCGGGCGGACTCCCCGACCGCCCTCGCGGTGCGCTCCGGATACGCGGAGGCGCTGACCGTGCTCGGGCTGCGCCCCCCGCAGGACGTGATCGATTCCGTACCGGCCGAACTGGCCCCGGAGGCCTTCGAGCAGGCCGTGCAGGCGCTGCGCGAGGCGGTCCGGTCGGGGGTGGCGACGGCGGCGCTGATCCACAACGACGTCGACGCGATCCAGGTGGTCCAGCGCCTGGCGGAGCTGGACGTACGGGTCCCGGAGGACCTGGCGCTGATCGCGTACGACGACGAGGTGGCGGCCCTCGCGGACACCCCGCTCACCGCCGTGGCCCCGCCCAAGCGCGAGGTGGGCCGCCACGCGACGGAGCTGCTGGTGGAGCGGCTGGGCCAGGACGCCGGCGCCCCCCGGCGGCACTTGACACTGCTCCCGCAGCTGCGGGTCAGGGACTCCTGCGGGGCGCCCCTCCTGTAGCCGTCCCCGACGGTTCCGTACGCAACTCTTTTGATCTTTTTTCGATCAATCGCTCTTTCGCTCTTGACTTCGGTCACAGCTGGTTCAAGGATCACGGCCAACGCCAATGTCGCCGTCTGTTCAGGAGCCTCGCTGTGAGCCGCAGTTCGAGCAGAACGTCCCTCGCCGTAGTCGGCGCCGCCACCGCCCTCGCCGTTCTCACGGCCTGTGGCGGCAGCGGAGACGACAGTTCCGCCGCCGGAAGTGACGGCAAGCCCGTCAGCATCACCTTCTGGGGCTGGACCAAGGGATCCAAGGAGGTCGTTGACGCGTTCAACGCCTCGCACACGAACATCAAGGTGGTGTACGAGGAGATCCCGTCCGGCAACGCGGGCGGCTACGCCAAGATCTCCAACGCCGTGAAGGCGGGCAACGCCCCCGACCTCGTCTCCATCGAGTACCCGCAGCTTCCGGAGTACGTCAGCCAGGGCGCCCTCCAGGACATCGGCCAGTACTTCACCGAGGACATCAGGAAGAAGCTGCTGCCCCAGGCGGTGGAGCTGACGACACTCGGCGGCAAGAACTGGGCCGTCCCCTTCGACGCCTCGCCGCAGTCCTTCTACTACCGCAAGGACCTGTTCCAGAAGTACGGCGTCGAGGTCCCCAAGACCTGGGAGGACTTCCGCAAGGCCGCGGAGAAGGTCCGGAAGGCCGACAAGAAGGCCCGGATCGGCACGTTCTTCCCGGACGACCCGACCACCTTCCAGGCGATGGCCTGGCAGGCCGGCGCCCAATGGTACAAGCCCGAGGGCGACACCTGGAAGGTCGACACCACCGACGCGGCCACCAACAAGGTCGCCGACTACTGGCAGGGCCTGCTCGACGACGACCTGATCCGCGCCAACGCCTCGTTCAGCCCCGAGTGGACCAACTCCCTCAAGAACGGCGGCACCGTCGGCTACCTCGGCGCGGCCTGGGGCGCCGGCGTCCTCAAGGGCACCCTGCCCGAGCAGAGCGGCAAGTGGGCCGTCGCCCCGATGCCCAGCTGGGACGGCACACCGGCCAGCGGGATGCTCGGCGGCTCCACCTTCGCGGTGACGAAGGACAGCAAGAAGGCCGGGGCGGCGGTCGAGTTCGCCACCTGGATGTCGACCACCCCGGAAGGCATCAAGGCCCGCATCGAGTCCGGCACATCGAGCGCCTTCCCGGCCGCGGCGTCCCTGCGCCCCGTCGCGAAGAAGGCGTTCGACGCGGACTTCTACGGCGGCGAGGACATCTACCAGGTGTTCGAGGACGCCGCGACGTCCATCGGCCCGAACTGGAACTGGGGCCCGACGACCGGCACCACGAACACCACGATGAAGGACCGGTTCGGCAAGGTCGCAAGCGGCGGAACCACCATCAAGGACGCCGTGAAGGCCGGGCACGACGCCACCGTCGCCGAGCTGAAGAAGCGCGGTCTGAAGGTCGAGGACGCAGGCTGATGAAGCACGCCCGGACCACCAGAGCCGCCGCCATCCTGCTGGGGCCCTTCTTCGTACTGTTCACGCTGGCCATGGTGCTGCCGATCGGATACGCGGTCTGGCTCAGCCTGTTCACCGAGAAACAGTCCGGCCTGGGCTTCGGCGGCACCGAGACCGTCTTCAGCGGACTCGACAACTACACGGCGGCCCTGGGCGACCGGGCGTTCCGCGAGGGCTTCGGCGTACTCCTCGGATACTGCCTCTTCTACATCCCGCTGCTCCTCGTCGGAGCCCTCGCCCTCGCGCTGCTGCTGGACTCCACGCTGGCCCGCGCCCGCCGGTTCTTCCAGCTCGCACTGTTCCTGCCGCACGCCGTGCCCGGCATCATCGCCGCACTGATCTGGGTGTACCTCTACACACCGCAGCTCAGCCCGGTGGTCGGCGCCATGGAGTCCGGCGGCATCGGATTCGACTTCTTCTCGCCCGAAGGGGCCCTGCCCTCCGTCGTCAACATCGCGCTGTGGGAGTGGCTCGGCTACAACATGGTGATCTTCTACGCCGCGTTGCAGGCCATCGACCGCTCCGTACTCGAAGCGGCCACCGTCGACGGGGCCGGCGCCTGGCGGATCGCGGTCGGCATCAAGGTCCCGCTGATCCGCGCGTCCGTCGTGATGGTCGCGCTGTTCACCGTCATCGGCTCGCTCCAGCTGTTCACCGAGCCGCTGATCCTCAACAAGGGAACCGGCTCCGCCGTCACCTCCACCTGGACGCCGAACATGTACGCGTACACCGCGGCCTTCGAGCGCAACGACTACGGGCTCGCAGCGGCCGCCTCCATCCTGCTGGCGCTCACGGCCGCGCTGCTGTCCTTCGTCGTCACCCGTTTCACCGGCCGGAAGGGCAAGAAAGCATGAGTTCCCCCGCGTCCCGCGGCCGCTGGATGTCGAAGACCGCGGTCAACGGCTTCCTCCTGCTCGCCGTCGTCTACATGCTCTTCCCGCTCGTCTGGCTGGTCACCGCCGCCACGAAGGACACCGGCGATCTGCTCGCCGGCAACGCGTTCTCCTTCGACGGCTTCAACCTCGGCGAGAACCTGTCGAACCTGGCCTCGTACGGCGACGGCATCTACTTCCGCTGGTACCTCAACAGCCTTCTGTACGCGGGCGGCGGGGCGATCGTCTGCTCGCTGATCTGCGTCGCCGCGGGATACGCCTTCGACAAGTACGAATTCCGGGGCAAGGAGAACCTGTTCGGCCTGGTGCTGATGGGTGTGCTCGTCCCCACCACCGCGCTCGCCCTGCCGATGTATCTGCTGGCGTCCAAGGTCGGACTGGTCAACACGTACTGGTCGGTGCTGATCCCGGTGCTCGTCAACCCGTTCGGCGTGTATCTCGCGCGGGTGTTCTGCTCGGGCTACATACCGAACGAGGCGCTGGAGGCCGCCCGTATCGACGGGGCCGGTGAACTGCGCATCTTCTGGTCCGTCGGTCTGCCGATGGTCATGCCCGGCTTCGTGACCGTCTTCCTCTTCCAGTTCACCGCGATCTGGAACAACTTCTTCCTCCCCCTCGTGATGCTCTCGGACCGCAAGCTCTTCCCGCTGAGCCTCGGTCTGTACTCGTGGAACACCAACACCCATGGCGAGCCGAGCTTCTACCCCCTCGTCGTCACCGGCTCCCTCCTCGCCGTCATCCCGTTGATCGTCGCCTTCGTCTCCCTGCAGCGGCACTGGAAGGCGGGACTGACCGCCGGAAGCGTCAAGTGACCGTCCACGCGAGCCCCGAGGAGTACGAGTTCCACCATGCAGCACGCCACTGACAACCGGCCCCGTGCCCTGCTCGCGATGGGCCCCGGCATCGCAGGACGCCTCCTCGCCGAACGCCACCACACCCGGCTGGCCGCCCTCACCCGTACGGACACGCGTCTCGTCGCCCATGACCTGGCCGATCCGACGCCCGAGGTGGCGGCCGCGCTCGCCGAAGCCGATGTGCTCCTCACCTGCTGGGGCGCGACGCCGCTCACCGCACCGGTGCTGGCCGCCGCCCCGCGGCTGCGGGCGGTGGTGCACGCGGCCGGTTCCGTCAAGCACCACATCACCGACGCCTGCTGGGAGCGGGGCATCGCCGTCACCTCGGCGGCCGCGGCCAACGCGCTGCCGGTGGCCGAGTTCACCCTCGCCGCGATCCTCTTCGCGGGCAAGCGGGTCCTGGGCTCCGCGCAGCGCTACCGCGCCCTGCGGACAAAGCACGACTGGCTCCACGAGCTGGACGGCACCGGCAACTACCGCCGCACGGTGGGGATCGTCGGCGCCTCCCGGATCGGCCGTCGGGTGATCGAGCTGCTGCGCCCCTTCGATCTCGACGTCCTGCTGTACGACCCGTACGTCAGCGAGGAAGGGGCGGCGCGGCTCGGTGCCCGCCTCACCACGCTCGACGAACTGTGCGCGAGCAGCTCCGTCGTCTCGGTGCACGCCCCGCAACTGCCCGAGACGCACCATCTCATCGGCGCCGCCCAGCTGGCGGCGATGCCGGCGGGCGCGACGCTGATCAACACGGCGCGCGGGTCGCTGGTCGACGAGGACGCGCTGCTCCCCGAGCTGACGAGCGGGCGGCTGCACGCGGTCCTGGACGTGACGGACCCCGACCTGCCCCGGGCGTCCTCACCGCTGTACGACCTGCCGAACGTGCTGCTGACCCCGCATGTCGCGGGGTCGCTGGGCAACGAGCTGCACAGGATGGCGGACCAGGCCCTGGACGAACTGGAGCGCTTCGCGGCCGGCCTGCCGTTCGCGGACCCGGTGCACGGGGAGGGGCTGTCCCGCTCGGCGTGACCCTCCCCGGGGCCGGACACGCAAGAGGCCCGGTATCCTCTCGGGGATACCGGGCCTCACCGCTTGCGCGGAAAGCTACACGCTAGTGCGAGTGACCGTGGCTGTGACCGGCCTCGGCCTCTTCCTCGGCCGGCTTCTCGACGACCAGGGTCTCGGTCGTGAGCAGCAGCGACGCGATGGACGCGGCGTTCTCCAGCGCGGAGCGGGTGACCTTGACCGGGTCGATGACGCCGGCCTTCACCAGGTCGCCGTACTCGCCGGTCGCGGCGTTGAAGCCCTGACCCTTGTCGAGGTCGGCGACCTTCGAGGTGATGACGTAGCCCTCGAGGCCCGCGTTCTCCGCGATCCAGCGGAGCGGCTCGACGGCGGCGCGGCGCACGACCGCGACACCGGTGGCCTCGTCGCCGGTCTTGCCGAGGTTGCCCTCGAGGACCTTGACGGCGTGGACCAGAGCGGAGCCACCACCGGAGACGATGCCCTCCTCGACCGCGGCGCGGGTCGCGGAGATGGCGTCCTCCAGACGGTGCTTCTTCTCCTTGAGCTCCACCTCGGTGGCAGCACCGACGCGGATCACGCAGACACCGCCGGCCAGCTTCGCCAGGCGCTCCTGGAGCTTCTCGCGGTCCCAGTCCGAGTCCGTGGACTCGATCTCGGCCTTGATCTGGTTGACGCGGCCGGCGACCTCGTCGGACTTGCCGCCACCGTCGACGATGGTGGTGTCGTCCTTGGAGACGGTCACGCGGCGGGCGGTGCCCAGCACGTCCAGACCGGCCTGGTCGAGCTTGAGGCCGACCTCCTCGGCGATGACGGTCGCACCGGTGAGGGTGGCGATGTCGCCGAGCATGGCCTTGCGGCGGTCACCGAAGCCCGGGGCCTTCACCGCGACGGCGTTGAAGGTGCCACGGATCTTGTTGACGACCAGGGTCGACAGGGCCTCGCCCTCGACGTCCTCGGCGATGATCAGCAGCGGCTTGGACGCACCGGCCTGGATGACCTTCTCCAGGAGCGGCAGCAGCTCCTGGATCGAGCCGATCTTGCCCTGGTGGATCAGGATGTACGGGTCGTCGAGGACGGCCTCCATACGCTCCTGGTCGGTCACCATGTACGGGGACAGGTAGCCCTTGTCGAAGGCCATGCCCTCGGTGAAGTCGAGGTCCAGACCGAAGGTGTTGGACTCCTCGACGGTGATGACACCGTCCTTGCCGACCTTGTCCATCGCGTCCGCGATGAGCTCGCCGACCTGGGTGTCCTGCGCGGAGAGCGCGGCCACGGCGGCGATGTCGGACTTGTCCTCGATCGGGCGGGCGGTCGCGAGGAGCTCCTCGGACACGGCCTTGACCGCGGCGTCGATGCCCTTCTTCAGGGCGGCCGGGGACGCGCCCGCGGCCACGTTGCGCAGGCCCTCGCGGACGAGCGCCTGGGCCAGGACGGTGGCGGTGGTCGTACCGTCACCGGCTACGTCGTTGGTCTTGGTCGCCACCTCCTTCACCAGCTGGGCACCGAGGTTCTCGTACGGGTCGTCCAGCTCGACCTCGCGCGCGATGGTGACACCGTCGTTGGTGATGGTGGGCGCACCGAACTTCTTGTCGATGACGACGTTGCGGCCCTTGGGGCCGATCGTCACCTTGACCGTGTCGGCAAGCTTGTTGACGCCGCGCTCGAGGGCGCGACGGGCGTCCTCGTCGAACTTCAGGATCTTCGCCATGGAGCTGAACTGTCCTCTCAGAACAAGAACTGCGCCCCTCGCCGCCCGGCTAGTTATTTCGCAGGGGGCCAGGGGCGCAGAACAGAAGCAAACGTTAAGTGAATTACTTCTCGATGATCGCGAGCACGTCGCGAGCCGAGAGGACGAGGTACTCCTCGCCGTTGTACTTCACCTCGGTGCCGCCGTACTTGCTGTACAGGACGACATCGCCGGTCTTGACGTCGAGCGGAAGGCGCTCGCCGTTCTCGAAGCGGCCCGGGCCCACGGCCAGGACGACGCCCTCCTGGGGCTTCTCCTTGGCGGTGTCGGGAATGACCAGGCCGGAGGCCGTGGTCTGCTCGGCGTCGAGCGGCTGGACCACAATGCGGTCCTCGAGCGGCTTGATCGCAACCTTGGTGCTGGTCGACACGATCCGGTCTCCCCCTTCGGAGATCTCACGGGGTTATCAGTCTTTGGGTGGCGACCAGGTGGGCCCGTCGTCGCGGGTGCCGGACCTGCCGGTCGCACAGTACTGCTGGCACTCTCCAGTGGGGAGTGCCAGCACTGAGACTATGACCGCGATTAGCACTCGGTCAAGCGGAGTGCCAATTCACGCCCCTCGTGGCGTCCGGCCGCCCCCCGCCGGAACCCGTCCGGCACAGGGAGAACGCCGCAGGCACCCGGACCGTTCCGCACGTCAGGTGCGCCGGCACCCCGCATCCGCGGCCGCCCCGCCGCGCGGCCCCGACCGCTCCGGCCACCAGCGGACCGGCGGGCGCGTCCGGTCTCCCCCGGCCGCCGCGGGGCGGCCGCAGGCGACGACGACCATCGCCCCCGGCGCCCCGTGATCACCGCGCACCGCCGCGGGCCGCACCTCCGCGGCGCTCGGCGACGGGTTCACCCGCTGCGCCGCCTTCCGGCCCAGCCGCTCGATCGGGTCCACCGACTGCGCGCAGCCGGCGGTCAGGAGCGCACCGGCGGTCAGCAGTCCGGCCAGCAGCCGGTGCGCCCTTCTCATACGTAGTCCTCCAGCCGGGCCACCGCGTAACCCTTGTCCGTGACGACCTTCATGACGGACCGGATCAGGTCGGGCATGCTGCCCTTCCAGTCCTTCTTGCCGCGGAAGTGGGTGAGGATGATGTCGCCGGGGTGCAGGTCCTGGTCCTCCTCGCGCCACTCCATGTGGTCGGGGAACGCCTCGGCCGCCCACAGGGGCACGGCCGTGATGCCGCAGGACTTGGCGATCCGCAGGGTGTCGCCGTTGTAGTTGCCGTACGGCGGCCGGAAGAGCCGGGGGCGCTCGCCGTACTGCTGCTCGATGATGTCCTGCTGGTCGCAGATCTCCCGCTTCTGCTCCTCGTGGGAGAGGCCCGGCATGTAGCGGTGGTTCAGCGTGTGGTTGCCGAGGACGACACCGCGGGCCTGGGCCTCCTTGAAGTACCCGTAGTCGTCGCGCACCAGGTAGTCGCTGAGGAAGGCGCTGTACGGGATGTTCAGCTCCGACATCATCCGCAGCAGCTCGGGGTCCTTGTCGTCCCCGTCGTCCATCGTCAGGAAGACGACCTTCTCCTTGGTGGGGACCGTGGTGAAGACCGGCGGCAGCGAGGCGTCGCCGCCCTCGACCTCGAAGCCCTTGCGGGTGGCGAGGTGCGGCTTCGCGGCGGGCGGCGCCGGCGGAGCCAGCGGGGTGCTCGCCAGGCCCCACTTCTTGGCGGCGACGGCCCGTGCGGCCTGAGCGCGGCGCACCTTCTCGGCCCGGGCAGCGGCGGAGCCCGCCACCCCTGCCGGGGGGCCGCCCTGCTGCCCGGCCCGGGCGGCGGCCGCGCGGGCCGGATCGGCCGGGGCACGATCGCCGGTCTCGGCCGCACAGCCCGACCCGACGGCGGCGACCAGGAGCGCGGCGAGGACCGCGTAGCCCGGCCGGCGCCGCAGGTGTCCCTGCCCGCGCCGCTTCCGCCCCTGCCCGTCCGACACCGCACCCGGTCTGCGCCTCTTCATGTCAAATTCTTCCTTTTGTCGTACTGGCTGCATGGCGCCGCATCCTGCCAGCCCGGGGTCGGGCATCCGGCCCGACACAGCGCCCGCCCCGACGGTCCCCCCGGCTGGCGCGCAGCCGACTGGCCCACAATGGGGCGGGTGAACGCTCTCTCCCCGACCGGCCCGTCCGACGCCCCCGACCCGCTCGCCGCCTTCCTGGCCCTGCGCACCGCCGAGGGCGCCGAGCTGCTGGCCGGGCTGCGGTCGTACGACCCCGCCACCGAACTGGCCACCGCCACCCGGCTGCGCCGCACCCACCCGGCCGCCCTCGTCTCGGCGGCGCTGGGGCAGGCCCGGCTGCGGCAGCGGGCGGTGGCGAAGTTCGGGGCCGAGGACGCGCACCGGATGTTCTTCACACCGAACGGGGTCGAGCAGGCGACCCGTACCTCGGTGGCCGGCTACCGCGCCCGCCGGTTCGCGGACGCCGGGGTGCGCAGCGTCGCCGACCTGTGCTGCGGGATCGGCGGCGACGCGATCGCCCTGGCCCGGGCGGGGATCTCCGTGCTCGCCGTGGACCGCGACCCGCTGACCGCCGAAGTGGCCCGCGCCAACGCCGCCGCGCTCGGCCTGGACGCGCTGATCGAGGTGCGGTGCGCCGACGTCACGGAGATCGACACCTCGCCCTACGACGCGGTCTTCGTCGACCCGGCCCGCCGGGGCGGACGCGGCCGGATCTTCGACCCGGAGGCGTACTCCCCGCCCCTGTCCTGGGCGACGGCGGCCGCGCTGAAGGCTCCCCGAGCGGCACTGAAGATCGCCCCGGGTGTCCCGCACGAGGCGATCGGGCCGCAGGCGGAGGCCGAGTGGATCTCGGACGGCGGCGACGTGAAGGAGGCGGTGCTCTGGTTCGGCGAGGGCTTCGAGGCGGGTTCGTACCGCGCGACCCTGCTTCCGTCGGGCGCCACCCTGTCCGCTCCGGCCGCGCTGCCCGCCCCGCCCGTCGGTCCGGTGGGCCGCTATCTGTACGAGCCTGACGGCGCCGTGATCCGGGCGCATCTGGTCGCCGGGATCGTGGAGCGGTGCCACGGACGGCTGTTCGACGAGATGATCGCGTACGTCACGAGCGACGAGCTGTACGAATCCCCGTACACCGCCGGCTACGAGATCACCGATCAGCTCCCCTTCAACATGAAGCGGCTGAAGGCGCTGCTGCGGGAGCGGAAGGTCGGCGTCCTCACGGTCAAGAAGCGCGGCTCGGCGGTCGAACCGGAGGAACTGCGCCGGAAGATGAAGCTCCAGGGCCCGAACGCGGCCACGGTCTTCCTGACCCGGGTCGCGGACGCGCCGACGATGCTGATCGGCCGTCCCGTGACCGGCCCGGAGGCCCGCCGCGGGTGACTGCGGCCGACCTCCGGGCCGGGGTCAGCGGTGGGTTCCCCCGCCGAAGGAGAGCAGGGGCTCGGGCGCGGCCGCACCGGCCAGCGTCCGCAGGACCCAACGCCGGTGCCAGAAAGCCTTGGTGACGCCGATGAGGCCGATGAGCCAGCCGATGAAACCGAGACCCATGATCAGGGCCATCAGACCGTAGGTGTCGTCTCCCCGGACCGCACCCGCGGGCACCGCGAAGCAGGCGTACAGCCCGAAGGCGCAGAGCGCGAAGGAGCCCAGCAGCCAGGCCAGGCTCGCACCGGGCAGCCGGAACGCGGCGTCGCTCGCCGCATCACGGTCCAACGCGCCCCACTGCCCGAGCAGTCGGCGTATCCGCCGGTCCCGGCGCAGGCCGATGACGACGAGGATGACCGCGGGCACCAGGCAACAGGCCCCCATGACCAGCATGATCGCGCCGATGGCGGCGCTGAAGATGTCGTACGACTGCTCGAAGGTGACGAACGCTGCGCCGATCAGCGCCCAGCCGAGCGCACCGACCGCTCCCCACATCCACAACAGCCCCAGGCGTCCGGGCCCGATGTGCATCTTCACCAACGCGCCCAGGATGAGGGCCCGGTCGGCGAGCAAAGCCCCCCGGTCGGGCCAGGTGCGTATCTCCACGGGCGGCGGGGGCGGCGGAAGCGCTGAGCGAGCGGACATGGGCCAGACCCTACCGAGCGCCGGGCGCGGCCCCACGCCCGAGTGACCGCCTCTCAGGCGTTGCGCAGGGCCTCGATGTCGAGGCGCTTCATGCCGAGCATCGCCTTCATGGCGCGGGCCGCCTTGTCCGGGTCCGGATCGGTCAGGGCCTCACCGAGACCGGGCGGGATGATCTGCCACGAGACGCCGTACTTGTCCTTGAGCCAGCCGCACTGGCTCTCCTGGCCGCCGTCCGCGGTGAGCTTGTCCCACAGCTGGTCCGCCTCCTCCTGCGACGCGCACTCCACGGAGAGGGACGCGGCCTCGGTGAAGGGGAACTCGGGACCGCCGTCGAACGCGATGTACTCCGCGCCGTCCAGCTGGAAGCGGACCGTCATCACCGCTCCCGCCTCGCCCGGCGAGGCTGCGGTCCAGCGGGTCACGTCCAGGACGCGCGAGTCGCCGCCGATGACGGAGATGTAGTGGTCCGCAGCCTCCTCGGCCTGGTTTTTGTCGAACCAAAGGAACGTGGTGACCTTCTGCATGGTCTTCTCCTCACTGGGTGGTGCGGAATGCCGTGCAGGGTAGACCGGCGCCGGGCCCGGAACTCATCGGCCGGCCCGGTCCAGCAGCAGCGCCCGTTCCCGCTCGTTGCGGGTGAGCTCCGCCGCCCGTACGAACTCGGCGCGGGCCTCGTCCGTACGCCCCATCCGCTCCAGCACATCCCCGCGCACGCTCGGCAGCAAGTGGTAGCCCTTGAGCGCGGGGTCGGCGGCCAGGGCGTCGACCAGGGCGAGGCCGGCTGCGGGGCCCTCGGCCATGGAGACGGCGACGGCCCGGTTGAGCTCGACGACCGGTGACGGGGTCAGTGCGGCGAGACGGTCGTACAGCGTGACGATGGCGGCCCAGTCGGTGTCCTCGTAGCGCACCGCCCGGGCGTGGCAGGCGGCGATGGCGGACTGGAGGGCGTACGGCCCCAGGGTCTGCCCCGCCTCGGCAGCGGTCCCGCTCGCCCGGAGCAGGGCCGCGAACCCGCGGCGGATGAGCAGCCGGTCCCAGCGGGCCCGGTTCTGGTCGGCGAGAAGCACCGGCGCCCCGTCCGGTCCGGTCCTGGCGGCGGTGCGCGAGGCCTGGAGCTCCAACAGGGCGGCCAGCCCGTGCACCTCGGGCTCCTGGGGCATCAGCCCGGCCAGCACCCGGGCCAGGCGCAGCGCGTCCTCGCAGAGGCCCGGGCGCAGCCAGTCGTCACCGGCGGTCGCGGCGTACCCCTCGTTGAAGACGAGGTAGATGACTTCGAGCACCGATCCGAGCCGGGCGACGCGCTCGGGGCCGTACGGCACCTCGAAGGGGACACCGGCCCGGCCCAGCGCCCGCTTGGCCCGGACGATCCTCTGGGCGACGGCCGGCTCGGTGGTGAGGAAGGCGCGGGCGATCTCCTCGGTGGTGAGGCCGCCCAGCAGGCGCAGGGTGAGCGCGATACGGGCGTCGGTGGAGAGCACCGGATGGCAGGAGGTGAAGATCAGCCGGAGCAGGTCGTCGTCGATCCGGTCCGGGTCCGCGGCGCCCGGGTCCGGTTCGCCGGAGACGCTGTCCAGGTCGCGGCCCATCTCGGCCAGCTTGCGGGCGTACGTCTCGCGGCGGCGTACGAGATCGATGGCGCGGTGCTTGGCCGTGGCCATGAGCCAGGCTCCCGGGTTGTCCGGGACGCCCGACTCCGGCCACTGTTCCAGCGCGGCGACCAGGGCGTCCTGCGCGAGTTCCTCGGCGATGCCCACGTCCCGGACGATCCGGGCGACACCGGCGATGATCCGCGCGGACTCGATCCTGAATACCGCTTCAACCGCGCTCGCTGCCGTCACGGCCACCCATCAGAGCAGCCGTGACGTACCCGGGCAAGCGCGACCGGCCGGTCGGCCGGCGGTCAGCGCGTGCGGTACCCCGGCGAGCGCGAGCGGCCGGCCGGCGGTCAGCCGGTCGCTTCGTCGATGGCCCGGATCTCGGAGGTGACGCTCCAGCTCTCCGGGTGGCACCGCAGGAACCGCTTGGTCCATTCCAGTGCCTCGTCCTTGTCCTTGCACTGGAGGATGGCGTACCCGCCGACGACTTCCTTGGTCTCGGTGAAGGGCCCGTCGGTGTAGCTGAGCTTGCCGCCGGCCCAGTGGACGCGGGTGCCCTGGGCGGTCGGGGTGAGGCCGGCCGTCTCCAGCATCACGCCCGCCTTGTTGATCTCCTCGAACAGGGCGCCCATGCGCTTCTCGAAGTCGGGGTCGGGCTCGAACCCGGCGGCGGCCTGCTCGTCGATGCGGATGAGTGACATGAAGCGCGGCATGGTGACTCCTCGGTCGGGAGGGCGGGGACCTCTTCCCCGCCTCTCACCCTTGCGTCGAACGGGACACGGCCGGATCGACATCTCCCCCGGAATTCTTCTGAGATATTTCCGGCCCGGCCACCGGACCGGCTGCCGGGACGGCTGCCGTCCCGGCAGCCGCCGTCCACCCGCTGCTTCCCCGAGACGGTCACCGCCGAGGACGCGGCGGAGCTGCCCCGCCTCACCGCGATCAAGGACGACTGGCGGACGTACGCCGCCGACTACGAGGTGGCCGACGAACTCGACGCGATCATCACCGGTCTGCTGGCCCGAGGGACTCGAAGCGCCAGCGGTGCACCGGCCGGGTGACGATCCCCGCCTCCGGCTCGGGCAGCTCCGGCAGCTCGTCGCCGTGGGCGCCGTCCCACCAGGTGATGACCAGGACCCGGTCCTGCGGGGCGCGCAGCAGCTCGCTGCGCAGGGGCGGCCGCTCCAGCTCACCCGCGCGGGCGCGCGCCCACTCCAGCAGTTCCGCGCCCCGGCCCTCGGTGGCCCGGGCCTCCCACATCAGGGCGACGACCGTACCGTTCCCGTTCATGAGTACAGGTTGTCCTTGCTGATCTCGTGCACATGGTCGTGCGAGTGGCTGTGCCCGTGCCCGGCGCCCGGTACGTGGGTCTCGGTGACCGGCAGCGAGGAGTCGGCCGAGAGCTCCAGGTCGGATGCGGGCCGGTTGCGGGCCACCATCTCCGCGCCCAGCGCGGCGACCATGGCCCCGTTGTCGGTGCACAGCCCGGGCCGGGGCACGCGCAGCCGGATCCCGGCCCGCTCGCACCGCTCCTGCGCAAGCGCCCGCAGCCGCGAGTTGGCCGCGACACCGCCGCCGATCATCAGGTGGTCGACGCCCTCGTCCTTGCAGGCGCGGACGGCCTTTCGCGTGAGCACGTCCACCACGGCCTCCTGGAAGGACGCCGCCACGTCCCGTACCGGCACCTCCTCGCCCGCGGCGCGCTTCGCCTCGATCCAGCGGGCCACGGAGGTCTTCAGGCCGGAGAAGGAGAAGTCGTACGCGGGGTCGCGCGAACCGCTCAGGCCGCGCGGGAACGCGATGGCCTTCGGGTCGCCCTCCTTCGCGAGACGGTCGATGACCGGACCGCCGGGGAAGCCGAGGTGCAGCACCCGGGCGATCTTGTCGAAGGCCTCGCCCGCCGCGTCGTCGATGGTCGCGCCGAGCGGCCGTACGTCGTTGGTGATGTCGGGGGCGAGCAGCAGCGAGGAGTGCCCGCCGCTGACCAGCAGCGCCATCGTCGGCTCGGGCAGCGGGCCGTGCTCCAGCTGGTCGACGCAGATGTGCGAGGCGAGGTGGTTCACGCCGTACAGCGGCTTGTTCAGCGCGTACGCGTACGCCTTCGCCGCCGAGACTCCCACGAGGAGGGCGCCTGCGAGTCCGGGGCCCGCGGTGACGGAGATGCCGTCGAGGTCGCGGCCGGTGACGCCGGCCTCCTTCAGGGCGCGCTCGATCGTGGGGACCATCGCCTCCAGATGCGCGCGGGAGGCGATCTCCGGGACGACGCCGCCGAAACGGGCGTGCGTGTCGACGCTGGACGCGACGGCGTCGGCGAGCAGCGTCGTCCCGCGGACGATGCCGACGCCGGTCTCGTCGCAGGAGGTCTCGATGCCGAGTACGAGCGGTTCGTCAGCCATCAGTCAGTCTCGTTTTCTTGTACGTGGAGGCGCATGACGAGTGCGTCGATGTTGCCCGGCTGGTAGTAGCCGCGCCGGAAGCCGATCGGTTCGAAGCCGAAGCGCTCGTACAGCTTCTGCGCCCGGGTGTTGTCGACCCGGACCTCCAGCAGCACCTCGGCGCACTCGAAGGCCGTGGCGTGCTTCAGCAGATCGGTCAGGAGCTCGGAGCCGAGCCCGCCGCCCCAGTGGCCGCGGGTGACGCCGATCGTCTGTACGTCGGCGAGGTCGCCGGCCGCGGCGAGGCCCGCGTATCCGACGATCCGGCCGGAGACCGGGTCCTCGGCGACCACGTAGCGGCGGGTGGCCTGCGGGCCGCGGGCGTGTGCCAGTTCGGACCAGAACATGCCGGCCGACCAGGCGTCGTCCGGGAACAGTTCGTGCTCCAGATCGAGCACCGGATCGATGTCCCACCAGCGCATCTCGCGCAGCACTGCGGTCGTGGCGGTCACTTCGGCGTGACCACCTTGTAGTTCTTCGGGACCTGCGCGTCGGGCCTGCGCAGGTAGAGCGGCTGGGGCGGCAGCAGCTCCGTGCCCGCGGCGAGGTGTTCGGCGGCGAGGGCCGCCATCGCGCCGGCGGCGACGTGCTCGGGGCCGCGCGCGTCCGGGAACGCGTCCGGGTAGAGCACCGCGCCCGCCCCGACGACGGGAAGGCCGGCGAGCTGCCCGGCGATATCGGCGGGCCGGTCGACGGCGGGTTCACCGGTCCGGGTGCGGAGGTCCTCGTACCGGGCCCAGTACACCTCCTTGCGGCGGGCGTCCGTCGCGACGGCGAACGGGCCCTCCACCCCGGCCTGCCCCGCGGCGTACGCGAGAGCGTCCAGGGTGCAGATGCCGTGCACGGGCACGGACAGCGCCGAGCCGAAGGCCGCGGCTGTCACCAGGCCGACCCGCAGTCCGGTGTACGGGCCGGGGCCGACCCCCACGACCACGTCCGTCACGGCGTCGAGTGTCACACCGGCCTCGGCGAGGACCCGGTCGACGGCGGGCAGCAGCAGCTCCCCGTGCCTTCGGGCGTCGACCTGACCGGACTCGGCGACGACGCGGGTCCCGTCGTGGAGGGCGACGGTGACGGCGGGGGTGGCGGTATCCATAGCGAGCAAGAGCACGCAAACAGCCTACGGCTCCGCCGCGGGCCGTACCGCGCCCCGTACGGCGTCCTGGTGCGGGGGTGCTCCGGTGCTACCGTCACCGGGTATACGCGGAGTACGTGTAAACGCTTGTACGACTTACAGCGGACTGCAACGGCGAAAGAGGCACGAACGGTGGCAAGGGGCAGCTCGGGAATCGTGGCCGCGCTCACTGCGGCGGCCGTGGCCGTGGTCGGATTCCTGGCCTACCAGGCATCGGCGAACGTCCCCGACAACCTCTCCGTCACACCGAAGGCGTCCAGCAGCGCGCCGGCCACGGGGGGCCACGCAAAGCCGAAGGCGACGAAGGACCCGCTCGCCGTCCCCGCCGCGTCCGGCACGGGCATGCGCGTGGTGTACGCGCTGGGTGACCGCCGGGTGTGGCTGGTGAACGCGAAGAACAAGTCGACCCGGACCTTCAAGGTGATGCCGAGCGCGGTGAGCGCACTGCCGGGCACCTACCCGGTGAGCTCCCGCTCCGGCAGCGTCACGGGCTCCGACGGAGTACCGATCGAGCACGTGGTCCGGTTCGCGACCAATGACGACGTGGCCATCGGTTTCAGCGCCGCGCAGGACGGCACGATGGAGAGCCCGGACCCGACGCTGAAGGCGGGCGGCGTACGGATGTCCCGCGAGGACGGCAACGCGGTGTGGACGTTCGCCACGGTGGGCGTGAAGGTCGTCGTCGTCCCCTGAGTGCTGTCCCCCGGGCGGTCGGCCGCTGTCTTCGGCCACCGCACGGTGCGTTTCCCGGCCGACGGCTCGGATCTCCGCATTGCGTTTCCGCTGCCTCACGAGGGAAGGCGGCCGGGATCACACAGCCGAGATTCAGGCCGTCGGAGAGAACCTGCAAGGGGTCCGCGAGCGTCTCGGCGAGGCGGTACTCGCTGATGCCGCTCATCGAGATTCGTACCAGTTTCCGACCGAAGATCCTGCTCACCGCCGGGCCGCCGCAGAACAGGTCTTCGCCGCAGAACAGATATTCACCGCGGAACGGGGCGGGAGCAGCCGGGCGGGAGCAGCCGGGCGGGCTCAGGCCCGCTTCGTGTTCGCTCCCGTGCCCTCGCACGGCGTGGGAGCCACTCCGCGCGGGCGGGGTGCGACCGGCGGAGTGGAGACCGCGTCGGCAGCCGCCCCGGCGGCGAGCAGGTCTCTCATCGATACCGCCCGCGGCGGCTGCACGTCACGCTCGGATGTCGGCATGGACGCCTCCTCGGGCTCCGGGTGGAAGGCACGGTTAGGCAGACCTAACCTGCTCTCGCCCTCCATGTCACCACGCCCGCACCGCCCCGCGCAACAATGTGCCGACACCATGTCGGGAAACAGCCCGGTGGCGACGGCCTCTCAGGCCCCCGCCACGTCCCACGGGGCCCAGGACTCCGCACGCAGCCCCGCCCACCGTGTGCCGACGCCCAGAAGCGTCACATCGCGCCGTTCGTCGTCCGTGTCACCGACCGCTCGGTCGATCAGCACCTGGAGCCGGTCGTCGGAGAGCTCCTCGACCTTGCCGTCGCCCCACTCGACGACCACCACCGAATCCGGCAGCGACACATCGAGGTCCAGGTCCTCCATCTCGTCGAGCCCGCCGCCCAGGCGGTACGCGTCGACGTGGACGAGCGCCGGGCCTTGGCCGAGCGGGGGGTGGACGCGGGCGATCACGAACGTGGGGGACGTGACGGCGCCGCGCACGCCCAGTCCCTCGCCGAGACCACGGGTCAGGGTCGTCTTCCCGGCGCCGAGCTCACCGCTGAGCATCACCAGGTCGCCGGGGCGCAGCACGCCGGAGATCCGGCGGCCCAGGGCCTGCATCTGTTCGGGTGATTCGACGGCCAGCGTCACGGCGACGGTGTCGTGCGCGGTGTCCCGCGCGATGCCGGACGCCGTCCCGTGCGCGGTGTCTCCGGCAGGCTCGGCCGCCGGGCTGTTGTGCGGTGCTTCCATGCCCGCCAACGTTAGAGGATTCGGCGACGGCCCCGGCCCTCACCCACGGGCCTCGGAGGACTCCGGTACGGCTCCGGCCCGCACCAGCAGGTCCGCCAGCCGGTCCGTCACCGTCTCCGGGTGCTCCAGCATCACCAGGTGCCCGGCATCCGGGACGATGACCAGCTCCGCGTCGGGCAGCTGGTCCGCGATCGCCTCGCTGTGCGAACTGGGTGTGACCAGGTCCTTGTCGCCCGCCAGGATCAGCACCGGCACCTCCCTGAACAGTGGCAGCGCGTTGCTCTTGTCGTGCTCGGCGAAGGCCGGGTAGAACTCCGCGACGACGTCGATCGGCGTGGACTCGATGAGCCGCTCGGCGAACCGCTCGACCGCCGGGTCCACGTCCCGCGAGCCGAACGAGTACCGCTTGATCAGCCCGGCGAACAGATCCGCGGTCGCCCGCCTCCCCCGCTCCACCAGCTCCGCCTGCGAGCCGAGAGCCTTCAGTACACCGGGCAGCACCCGCCGTACCGCGTTCACGCCCGCCACCGGAAGCCCGAAGCTGACCTCGCCGAGCTTCCCGCTCGACGTGCCGACGAAGGCGACGGCCGCGACCCGGTCGCGCATCAGGGCCGGGTACTGGTCGGCCAGCGCCATGATCGTCATGCCGCCCATGGAGTGCCCCACCAGCACCACGGGCCCCTCGGGGGCGGCCGCGTCGATGACGGCCTTGAGGTCGCGGCCGAGCTGGTCGATGCCGACGTGCACGCCCTGCGCCTGCGCCCGGCCGCGCTCGGAGCGGCCGTGGCTGCGCTGGTCCCAGTGGACGGTGCGCACGATGCCGCGCAGGGCCGCCCGCTGGAAGTGCCAGGAGTCCTGGCTGAGGCAGTAGCCGTGGCTGAAGACGACCGTCACCGGGGCGGGGGCCTTGCGCCCGAAGAGACGGCGCCTGCGCGGACCGGCGGCGGAGCCGGGGGGCGTGCCGCCCGTTCCCGTACCGCTGCCCGGGTCGACCTCGTCGATCTCGTAGTACAGCTCGGTGCCGTCGTCGGCCGCCGCCCGGCCCGGCATACCGCGCAGCGAGCCGTACGGTCCGGTGGCGTCCAGGGCCAGCCTGGCCCGCTTGCGCATGCCACGGCCGACCGTCAGCCGCTCGACCGCGACCCCGGCCGCCGCGCCTGCGGCGATCACACCTATGGCGGCCCCGGCGATCCCCGCCCGGCGCCAGCCGGCCGCCGAAGCGGCCGTCGCCACCGCCTCCACCCCGCTGATCTCACTCACCGTGCCGCGCTCCTCGTCGGTCGTGTCGTGTCCGTCGGGTCAGGGCCGAAGGGCCGGCCCGGTCTCCTGCGACCTTGTCCGGCCGTTCCAGGACGTGCTCAGATCGTGCCTGGTCAGAGGTGCTTGTTCGGTCAGGACCCGGCCGATCGGCCCTCCGGCGTTTCGTCGTCCCGGTAGACCCGCGGCACCCTGCCGCTGATGCGGGTGACGATCTCGTACGCGATCGTGCCGGCCGCCCGCGCCCAGTCCTCGGCGCTCGGTTCGCCCCGGTCCCCCGGGCCGAACAGCACGGCGTCGCTGCCCACCGCCGGCTCGTCCCCGTGGAGGTCGACGACGAACTGGTCCATGGCCACCCGGCCCGCGACCGTGCGCCGGACACCGCCGACCAGGACCTGACCGAGGCCCGAGGCGTGGCGCGGAATGCCGTCCGCGTACCCCAGCGGCACCAGGCCGAGCGTGGTCTCCGCGGACGTCGTGTAGTGGTGCCCGTAGCTGATGCCGTGACCGGCCGGCACCCGCTTGACCAGGGCGACGGACGCGGCGAGCGTCATCACGGGACGCAGTCCGAAGTCCGCCGGGGTGCCGAGCTCGGGGCTGGGCGAGATGCCGTACATGGCGATCCCGGTCCGCACGAGGTCGAAGTGCGACTCGGGGACCGTCAGCGTCGCCGGGGAGTTCGCGATGTGCCGCACCTCGGGCTCCACGCCGGCCTTCTCCGCGTACGCCACCATGTCGCGGAACGTGTCCAGTTGCGCGGCGATGGAGGGGTGGCCGGGCTCGTCCGCGCAGGCGAAGTGGGACCAGAGGCCGGTGACGCGGAGGGCTCCCGCCTGCTCCGCCGTGCGGGCGGCGGCGACCAGTTCGGGCCAGTCGGCGGGCTGGCAGCCGTTGCGGCCGAGGCCGGTGTCGGCCTTGAGCTGGACGCGGGCGGGCCGGCCCGCGTCGGCTGCCGCCGCGGTGACCTCGCGCAGCGCCCACATGCCGCTCACCGACACGTCGATGTCGGCCTCGATCGCCTCGCGCCAGGGTCCGCCCGGCGTCCACAGCCAGCACATCATCCGGCCGCCGATTCCGGCCGCGCGCAGGGCGAGCGCCTCGTGCGGGGTGGCGGTGCCCAGCCAGGTGGCGCCCGCTTCGAGCGCGGCGCGTGCGCAGCGCTCCGCCCCGTGCCCGTACGCGTCGGATTTGACCACGGCCATGAGTTGCGCCCCGGACGCCCGGGCCCGCAGAACGCGCACGTTGGCGCGGAGTGCGGCGAGGTCGATCTCGGCACGGGCTCTCAAGGACGCTGTCTCGTTCATCGCGCCCAGTCTCTCACTGGCGTACGGCGGGACCCTCGGGCGGCGGCCGCGGCAGGGCGCGGCGCGCGGGTGGACGTGCACGTCAGCGGCGGTGCAACTCGTGCTCCACATGGTCGACGAGGACCGGGACGTGGCTGCGCGGGACGTCCTTGACCGCCGTGACCAGTGTCACCGGACCGCCCTCGCGCACCAGCGCAGTCAGCTCGTCCACGGCCGCCGCGTGCACGGGGTCGGCGAGCTCGGCGCGGTAGCGGTCCACGAAGGTGTCGTACCGGGTGCCGGAACGGTCCTCGTGGTACCAGGAGCGCAGCTCGTCCGACGGGGTGAGGTCCCTGAGCCAGCGGTCGATCGCGGCCCGTTCCTTGGACACACCGCGCGGCCAGAGCCGGTCGACGAGGACACGGGTGCCGTCGCCTTCCTCCTGGGGGTCGTACACCCGCCGTACCCGCACGTCACCACTGCTGCCCACGACCGATCACTCCCTCGCTGCCGCCACATCCGGGCCCAGCATCACTCAGGCCCGTACGTCCCGCCATGCCGCCGTGATCGCCTCCGCGACGTCCTGCGCGGCGACCGGGGAGCCGTCGGAGGCGTGTCGGGCGGCGAGGCCGTGGAGGTGGGCGCCGACGGACGCGGCGTCGCGCGGGGCGAGGCCCGCGGCGAGCAGCGAGCCGGTCAGCCCGGAGAGCACGTCGCCGCTGCCCGCGGTGGCCAGCCAGGACGTGCCGGTCGGGTTGACCCGTACGGGCGTGTGCGGGGCGTCGGTGGCGATCAGGGTCGTCGACCCCTTGAGCAGGACCGTGGCGCGGAACCGGGAGGCGAGTTCGCGTACGGCGGCGAGCCGCCCCGCCTCGACCTCCTCGCGCGGTACGCCGAGCAGCGCCGCGGCCTCCCCGGCGTGCGGGGTGAGGACGGTGGGCGCGGTGCGCGCCCGTACGACGGCGGCGTCCAGCAGTCGCAGCCCGTCCGCGTCGACGAGCACGGGCACGTCCGTGGCCAGCACGTCGGAGACCGCCTCGACGGCGTCCGTGCCGTCGCCGAGGCCCGGCCCGACCACCCATGCCTGCACGCGCCCGGCCTTCGACGGCGGGCCCGCGTGGACGAGGGTCTCCGGGTGCCGCGCGATGACGGCGTCGGCCCCCGGCCCGACGTAGCGCACGGCCCCCGCCCCGCCGCGCAGCGCCCCGGAGACGGCCAGCACCGCGGCCCCCGGGTAACGGGCCGATCCGGCGACGATGCCGACGACGCCGCGCCGGTACTTGTCGCTCTCCGCGGCGGGCACGGGCAGCAGGGCGGCGACGTCCGCGTACTGGAGCGCCTCCAGATCGGGTACGCCGGGGAGTTCGGCGCCGAGCCCGATGTCGACGAGGTGCAGGGCGCCGGCCCGTTCGGCGGCCGGGTCGACGAGCAGCGCCGGTTTGTACGCGCCGAAGGTGACGGTCGCGTCCGCGTGCACGGCGGCCCCCAGCACCTCGCCGGTGTCGGCCTCGACGCCGCTCGGCAGGTCGACGGCGACGACGGGCACCCCGTGGGCCGTGTAGTGCTCCACCACGGCGGCGGCGTCGGGCCGCAGTCCGCCGCGCCCGCCGATGCCGGTGATGCCGTCCACGACGAGGTCGATGTGCCCGCCCCAGTCGCGGTGCGGGGCGGCATCGCCGCCGTCCATCACCCGGCCGCCGGCCGCCAGCAACGCCGCGGTCCCGCCCTCGTGGGCCCGGCCGGGCGAGACGCGTACGGCCACGACGCCCGCGCCGCGCCGGGCCAGCCGGGCCCCCGCGTACAGCGCGTCGCCCCCGTTGTCGCCGCTGCCGACGAGGAGGACGACCCGGGAGCTGTAGACGCGGCCGCCGCGCCGCAGCAGATCGGCGCAGGCGGCGGCGAGTCCGGCGGCGGCGCGCTGCATCAGCGCACCCTCCGGGAGCCGTGCCATCAGGGCCTGTTCGGCCGCCCGTACGGTCGGGACGCTGTAAGCGGTACGCATGGCTCCAACGTACGCAGGAATCCGCGTCCGCGCCCCGGCTCAGCCCTCCGCGATCACCACCGCCGAGGCGATGCCCGCGTCATGGCTGAGCGACACGTGCCACTGCCGGACGCCCAGCTCCACGGCGCGCGCGGCAACGGTGCCCCGGACCCGCAGCCGGGGCTGCCCGGTCTCCTCGACGTACACCTCGGCGTCCGTCCACAGCAGCCCGCCGGGCGCGCCGAGCGCCTTGGCGAGGGCCTCCTTGGCGGCGAACCGGGCGGCCAGCGATGCGATACCGCGCCGCTCACCGCCGGGCAGCATCAACTCACTCTCCACGAATAGGCGTTGAGCCATCTGCGGCGTACGCTCCAGCGCCGCGTCGAACCGCTCGATCTCCGCCACATCGATCCCGACCCCGATGATCACGTACGCACCCTCACTGTTGACTGCCGGCTCACTCCACGGTGACGGACTTCGCCAGGTTGCGCGGCTGGTCCACCTCGTTGCCGCGGGCCGTCGCCAGCTCGCAGGCGAAGACCTGCAACGGCACGGTCGCGACCAGCGGCTGAAGCAGAGTAGGCGTTGCGGGGATCCGGATGAGGTGGTCGGCGTACGGAACGACCTCCTCGTCGCCCTCCTCGGCGATGACGACGGTGAGGGCGCCGCGGGCCCGGATCTCCTGGATGTTCGACACGATCTTGCCGTGCAGCACCGAGCGCCCGGCCGGGGACGGCACCACGACGACGACCGGCAGCCCGTCCTCGATGAGCGCGATCGGCCCGTGCTTGAGCTCACCGGCGGCGAACCCCTCGGCGTGCATGTACGCGAGCTCCTTGAGCTTCAACGCGCCTTCCAGGGCGACCGGATAGCCGACGTGCCGGCCGAGGAAGAGCACGGTGTCGTGCGAGGCGAGCGACCGGGCCAGCTCACGCACGGGCCCCATGGTCGCCAGGACCCGGTCGACGGACCCGGAGATCTCGGAGAGCTGGCGGATGACGGTACGGATCTCGTCGCCCCACTTGGTCCCGCGCACCTGGCCGAGATAGAGGGCGACGAGGTAGCAGGCGACGAGCTGGGTCAGGAACGCCTTGGTGGAGGCGACGGCGACCTCGGGGCCGGCGTGCGTGTAGAGCACGGCGTCGGACTCGCGGGGGATGGTCGATCCGTTCGTGTTGCAGATGGCGAGGACCTTCGCGCCCTGCTCGCGGGCGTGCCGCAGCGCCATCAGGGTGTCCATCGTCTCGCCGGACTGCGAGATGGCGATGACGAGGGTGTGCGGATCCAGGATCGGGTCGCGGTAGCGGAACTCGCTGGCGAGTTCCGTCTCGCACGGGATCCGGGTCCAGTGCTCGATGGCGTACTTGGCGATCATCCCGGCGTGGAACGCGGTCCCGCAGGCGACGATCACCACCTTGTCGACCTCGCGCAGCTCACCCCGGCTGATCCGCACCTCGTCGAGGTGAAGCGTGCCCTCCGGGTCGATCCGGCCGAGGAGGGTGTCGGTGACGGCCTTGGGCTGTTCGGCGATCTCCTTGAGCATGAAGGAGGCGTAGCCGCCCTTCTCGGCTGCGGAGGCGTCCCAGTCCACGTGGTACGCACGCACCTCGGCGGGCTCCCCGTCGAACCCGGTGACCACGACCCCCTCCCGCCGCAGCTCGACCACCTGGTCCTGGCCGAGCTCGATCGCGGAGCGGGTGTGGGCGATGAACGCGGCGACGTCGGAGGCGAGGAAGGCCTCGCCGTCGCCCACCCCGACGACGAGCGGCGAGTTCCGCCGGGCCCCCACCACCACGTCGGGCGCGTCCGCGAACACGGCGACGAGCGTGAACGCGCCTTCGAGGCGCAGGCAGACCTGCCGCATCGCCTCCGCCGGGTCCGCGCTCTGCGAGAACGCCTCGGCGAGCAGGTGGGCGACGACCTCGGTGTCGGTCTCGGAGAGCAGGTCGTGGCCGCGCCGGCCGAGCTCGGCCCGCAGTGCGGCGAAGTTCTCGATGATCCCGTTGTGGACGACGGCGACGCGTCCGGCGTTGTCGAGGTGCGGGTGTGCGTTGACATCGGTGGGGCCGCCGTGGGTCGCCCACCGGGTGTGCCCGATCCCGGCGCTGCCGGCCGGCAGCGGCCGCTCCACCAGCACCTTCTCCAGGTTGACGAGCTTCCCGGCCTTCTTGGCGGCGGCCAGCCCCCCGTCGGCGAGGATCGCGATCCCGGCGGAGTCGTACCCCCGGTACTCCAGCCGTTTGAGACCGGCGACGACGACGTCCTGCGCCGACTGCCCACCGACGTAACCCACGATTCCGCACATAGTGGTCCTTTCCTGGTCACCAGCCCCTGTTCTTCGCATAGTCGCAGAAGCAACCACTATTTCAAGCCCACGAACCAGGCCGGTCGGGCACGTCGAGCCCGTCGGGCCCGGCCCTCATCTACCGCGCGGACACCCGCGGCGCCTCCGGCACCGGGCTCCCGGCACCCTCCCGGGCCCCCTTCACCAGCACCAGCACCGCCACCCCCGCGACCATCCCCGCCACTCCGGCCACCGCGGCCGCGGTGTTCAGCCCCGACGCGAACGCCGCCCGCAGCGCCTGCTCCGGCACCCCCGCCGCCCGCAGCCCCGGCGCACCGCCGCCCGCGAGGGTGTGGGACCGCCCGTCGCTCAGCGTCTCCCCCATCCGGGAGGTCAGCACCGTCCCGAACACCGCCACCCCGAAGGCGTACCCGAGCTGCCGGAAGGTGTTGACCGCGCCGCCCGCCATGCCCGCCCGCTCCGGCTCCACCGCCGCGAGCGCGGCGCCCGCGAGGGCCGGGGACACCAGCCCGGTGCCGATGCCCGCGACCACGAGCCCCGGCAGCAGCGCCGGCCACGAGGAGCCCGCGCCGAGGACCGCCTGGCCGAGTGTGCCGACGCCGATCAGGACGAGCCCGACGCCGATGGTCAGCCTCGGCTGCACCCCGTGCAGCAGCCGCCCGCCGACGGCCGCCACCACGAACGCCGTCGCGGCCAGCGGCAAAAGGGCCAGGCCGCCCTGGACGGGGCTGAGCCCGAGCACGGTCTGCAGCCAGATCGAGGTGTACGGCAGGACGGCGAAGGCCGCCATGTTGTACGCGAGCGCCCCGGCCATCACGCCGGTGAACGCGGACTTCCGGAACAACGACAGCTCCAGCAGCGGGTGTTCGGCGCGCCGCTCGACGAACACGAAGCAGAGCAGGGCGAGCACGGCGATCCCGAACGTGGCGAGCGTGCGCCCCGACGTCCATCCCAGGCTCCCCGCCCGTACGACGGCGTACGTCGCCGCCGCCGCGAACACCGCGAAGCTCGCGGTCCCCGCCCAGTCGATCCGCCGGTTCCGCGCCCCGTGCGACTCGGGCACGGTCCGGGCCGTCAGCCAGACCGCGGCGACACTGACCGGAAGGTTCACGAAGAAGATCCAGCGCCATCCGGGCCCCTCGGTCAGCAGCCCGCCGACCACCGGCCCGATCGCGGCGGCGCCCCCGCTCACCGCGCCCCACAGCCCGAGCGCGACGGACCGTTCCCTGCCCCGGTAGACGGAGGCGAGCAACGGCAGCGTGGTCGCGAACATCGCTGCCGCGCCCACCCCCTGGACCCCGCGCGCCGCCACCAGCAGCGCGGGCGACGAGGCGAGCCCGCAGGCCAGCGAGGCGACGGCGAAGAGCACGACGCCCGCGACATGGACCCGGCGCCGCCCGAGCAGATCGGCTGCGGCCCCGATGCCGAGGAGCAGCGCGGCGAGCGCGAGCGCGTAGCCGTCGATGACCCACTGCAGATCGGAGAGCGACGCGTCCAGCGCCCGTGCCATGTCGGGCAGCGCCACGATGACGATCGTGACGTCGAGCAGCAGCATGAACGTCCCCAGACAGACCGCGGCGAGCGGCCCCCACTTGCGCATGTGTTTTCTCCCTGTAGGCCTGGACGGCTTCGGTGTGGCCGGCGACCACCCCCGTACGATCGGAGAGGCGCGGCCGAAACCACCGGCCGGAGTCCGCCAAGCGACGGAATCCGACATGAACGAGGCCATCACTCATGGAATCCAGCACAGTGGGCGACGCCCTCGACCTCCGGATCCTGCACGCGCTGGAGCTGGACGCCCGCGCCCCGTTCAGCCGGATCGCGGCCGTCCTCGGCGTCTCCGACCAGACCGTGGCCCGCCGCTTCCGCCGGCTGCGCTCCGAGGCGGACCTCCGGGTCGTCGGGGTCCGCTGCGCGGCCGCCGAGGACCCGCTCGACCACTGGCTGCTGCGCGTGCGCTGCGCGCCCGAGGGCGCGACAGCCATCGCCGAAGCCCTGGCCAAGCGCCCGGACACGGCGTGGATCGGCCTCACTTCGGGCGGTACGGAGGTGACCTGCACGGCGAACGTCCGCTCCCGGGACGACGCGGACGACCTGCTCCTCGGCAAGCTGCCGCGTACCCCGCACATCGTCGACATCCGCGCCCACCAGTTGCTGCACCGCTTCTACGGCGGCCCGTCCGGCTGGCTCCACAAGAGCGGCGCGCTCTCCCCCGGCCAGGCAGCGGCCCTCACCGCCACCACCCCCCTCCCGGACCACCCCGGCCCGGCCGTCATCACCGCCGAGGACGAAGCACTGGTCGCGGCGCTGGAGGCGGACGGCCGGGCCACGTACCCCGAACTCCAGAAGGCGACGGGCCGCTCCGAATCCGCGGTGAAACGCCGCATGGACCGGCTCGTGGCATCGGGCGCGCTGTACGTGGACGTCGAGTTCGACGCCGCCCCCTTCGGCTTCCGTCACCCGACCATGCTGTGCATCACCGCCGCGCCGCGCGCCCTCCACACGGTGGGCGAGGCACTCGCCACCCACCCGGAGGTCGCGTACGCGGCGGCGACCACGGGCCCGTCCAACCTGGTGGCGGTGGTGATCACCCGCGACACGGGCCACCTGTACCGCTACCTGAGCGAGCGTCTGGGCGCGCTGGAGGGCGTCGAGCACGTGGAATCGATGCCGTTCCTGCGGCGCGTCAAGCAGCTGACGTACCGGCCGTTCCGGGGGTAGCAGGAGGCGCTGAGCAGTCAAGGACGGAGGACCTGCAGGACACGGCCCGCGCAGGAGGCCGGCCGTCGCCCCCGACGGGTGCGGCTGCCGAGGGACTGACCGCGCGCCGGGCCCCGGGCCGGCAGGCGGAAATCTGCTTGAGCCCCGGATGATCACGTGGCAGGCTCGCCGGCCTTGCCCGGGATCACCGGGCCGCACGACGACATGGAGGGCCGATGGCACCGATCAAGCAGTTCCAGGTCACCTTCGACTGCGCGGAGCCCGAGCGCCTCGCGCGCTTCTGGTGCGAGGTACTGGGATACGTCGTGCCGCCCCCGCCCGAGGGGTTCACCACGTGGGACGAATTCACGCTCTCGCTGCCACCTGAGCAGCGGGATGCATGGTTCGCCTGCATCGACCCGTCAGGTGTGGGCCCGCGCCTGTACTTCCAGCGCGTCCCCGAGGGGAAGGCTGCCAAGAACCGGCTGCACCTCGACGTGCGGGTCGGCACCGGGCTCGTGGGCGAGGAGCGCCTCGCCGTGCTTGAGGCCGAGTGCGCGCGGCTGGTCCCGCTCGGCGCGGTACACGTGCAAACGCTGTACGACGGCAAGGACTCCTGCATCCCGATGCAGGACATCGAGGGCAACGAGTTCTGTATCGACTGAGGGGCCGATGACCCCGACGACCGATGGCAGGGTCCTCCTGAGCGACGCGCCGGAACCCGGACCCGCCTCCGACGAGGCGCTGATCGGAGTGGAGGCGTTCTCCGTCAACCGGGGCGAGACGTTCCAGCCGGACGGGCGGCTCGACCGGCGGTGGTCTTCAGGGGCCCGGCCCAGGCCCGTATCGCCCACTTCGACACACCCGCGCGGACACGACGTACGCCGACGACCTCGCCACGCTGGTCCGGCTGGTGGCGGGCCCCGCTGCTACCGCCGCCGCGCGACGGCGGCAGATCCGGGCACGACCGCGCCGACCTGTCGATCTGCCTCCCTGGATGCTCCGTGCCATGGTGGGTTTCCGGGGTCCGGGGGCTCAGAATCCACCTCGCGTTGCATGATCATGCGAGATGATGCATAATCTTCCTATGTCTAAGGTCCTCACCTCCCTGCCCACCGGCGAGCGCGTCGGCATCGCCTTCTCGGGCGGCCTCGACACTTCGGTCGCGGTCGCGTGGATGCGCGACAAGGGCGCCGTCCCGTGCACCTACACCGCCGACATCGGCCAGTACGACGAGCCCGACATCGCCTCCGTGCCCGGCCGCGCCAAGGCCTACGGCGCCGAGCTCGCGCGCCTGGTCGACTGCCGTGCGGCGCTCGTCGAGGAGGGGCTGGCCGCGCTCACCTGCGGGGCGTTCCACATCCGCTCGGGCGGGCGCGCGTACTTCAACACCACGCCACTCGGCCGCGCCGTCACCGGCACGCTCCTGGTGCGGGCGATGCTCGAGGACGACGTACAGATCTGGGGCGACGGCTCCACGTACAAGGGCAACGACATCGAGCGGTTCTACCGCTACGGTCTGCTCGCCAACCCGCACCTGCGGATCTACAAGCCCTGGCTCGACGCGGACTTCGTGACCGAGCTCGGCGGCCGCAAGGAGATGTCGGAGTGGCTGGTCGCCCATGACCTGCCCTACCGCGACAGCACGGAGAAGGCGTACTCCACCGACGCCAACATCTGGGGCGCCACCCACGAGGCCAAGACGCTGGAGCACCTGAACACCGGCGTGGAGACCGTCGACCCGATCATGGGCGTGAAGTTCTGGGACCCCTCGGTCGAGATCGAGACCGAGGACGTCACGATCGGCTTCGACCAGGGCCGCCCGGTCACCATCAACGGCGAGAAGTTCGACTCCGCCGTCGACCTGGTGATGAAGGCGAACGGCATCGGCGGCCGCCACGGCATGGGCATGTCGGACCAGATCGAGAACCGGATCATCGAGGCCAAGAGCCGCGGCATCTACGAGGCCCCCGGCATGGCCCTGCTGCACGCCGCGTACGAGCGCCTGGTCAACGCGATCCACAACGAGGACACCCTCGCCCAGTACCACAACGAGGGCCGCCGCCTCGGTCGCCTGATGTACGAGGGCCGCTGGCTGGACCCGCAGGCGCTCATGGTGCGGGAGTCGATCCAGCGCTGGGTCGGCACCGCCGTCACCGGCGAGGTGACGCTGCGGCTGCGGCGCGGCGAGGACTACTCGATCCTCGACACGACGGGCCCGGCGTTCAGCTACCACCCGGACAAGCTGTCCATGGAGCGCACCGAGGACTCCGCGTTCGGCCCGGTCGACCGGATCGGCCAGCTCACGATGCGCAACCTCGACATCGCCGACTCGCGCGCCAAGCTGGAGCAGTACGCGGGCCTCGGCCTGATCGGCACCGCCAACCCGGCCATCGGCGCGGCCCAGGCCGCCGCCACCGGCCTGATCGGGTCGCTGCCCGAGGGCGGCGCCCAGGCCATCGCCTCCCGCGGCGAGGTCTCCGAAGCCGACGAGATGCTGGACCGCGCCGCGATGGAGTCCGGCACGGACTAGGGCTCCGAGCGGCCCGAGCGCCTGATTGAGCGTGTGCCCGTGCGGGTCATGGGGTGCTCCATCCGCGGCGCCGTCGAATCCGGCAGGGAACTCCCTTCCGAGGTGCGGGAGTTGACCAACGACTCTCGACACCGGGTGAAGGGGGACGTCTCCCGCTCCTCTTCGGACGCGGACCGGCCCGGCGCCGTGGGGCGCCGGGCCGGTCACTCCGTCAGGCGGGCCGGATCAGTGCGAGTGTCCCTTCCGCGAGCCGTGCGACGCCGTCTTCCACCGGCGTTGCACCAGGATCAGTGCTCCGCCCGCGGCCGCGGCCGCTGCGGCGATGCCCAGCGGGAGGAGCATCGGCGCTCCGGTGTCAGGCATCTGGCCGCCGTGACCGCCGGAGTTCGTGGACGTCGGGTCCGGCCACGGCCGGGAGTGCGTGGGAGCCGGGCTGGGACTGTGGGTGTGGGTGTGGGTCGGAGTGGGCGTCGGGGTGTGAGTCGGCGTCAGTGTGGGAGTCGGCGTCGGTGTGGGAGTGGGCGTCGGTGTGGGAGTGGGAGTCGTCGGCTTGGTGACCTCGATCGTCGCCCGGTCCGGCGGGGACTTCACCGCGCCTCCGTTGCCAGACGCGACCGCGTTGTTCACCACACTCCCCCGCTCCGCGTCGTCCTCCCCCACCACATACGTGCCCGTACAGGTGGTGCTGTCGCCCGGCATCCCCTGTGCGGCCAGCGTGGTGGACTCACAGGTGACACCTTCGAGGCGGTCGTCCTGGATCAGGAGATCCTCGACCGGGCTGTCCGTGACATTGCCGACCACATAGCTGTACGCCACCTCGTCCCCGGTCTCGTACGGGTGCGAGTCGTCCACCTGCTTGTCGAGAGTCAGACCGACCTTGCCGCCCAACGGCAGATCCACACTCGACGGCGGGGAAGAGATCTCGGTGCCACCGTTCCTCCCCGTGGCCTCCGCGGTGTTGTGGACGTAACCGCGTACCGCGTCGGCCGTGGTGACGGTGTAGGAACCCGTACACGTCGCCGTCGCCCCGGGCGCCAGGGTGGTCACGGGGCAGGTCACCGGTCCGACGATGGGATCGTCCACGGCGACGTCGGTCAGCTCGGTACCCCCCGAGTTCGTCACCACGAACTCGTACGGCACCCGCGTGCCCGGCACGATCACGTCGGGCAGCGGCTCCGCGAGGCTGACCTGCTTCACGAGGTTGAGCTCGGGCAGCGGCTTCAGCGAGCGGGCGGAGAGCGTACGGATGAGGTGGACGTCCGTGAACAGCCCGGTCGACGCGGCGAATCCGAACTTGTACGTGGCGGGGACCGGCTGCGGCGCGGCCGTCTCCAGCACCTGCTGGGCGCCCTTGCCGTCGCGGAAGTCGACCAGCACCGTCAGCATCGGGTCGGGCGCCGGGCTCACGCGCACCGTCACGGTGCGGCGGGACGCCTCCAGGATCTGCTGCGCCGCTTCGGGCGTCGTCCCCGCGGGGAGGTCGGCCGCGGTGGTCGGCCCCTGGAGCTTGCCGGGAAGCGTGGACGGCCAGGGTGCCGAAGTCGTCAGGTTGCTGGTGGTGGCGGCCAGGAAGCAGTAGCCCTCGATGCCGTGGCCGGGCCCCCGCACCGTGACCATGTTGCTCCCCGGGCCCGGAACCCGGAATCCCGTACCGGCGGGGGATCGTCGCTCGCAGCCGTTGCCGCGATGTTCCCAGTCCCCGAAGTAGTTCCCCAGGACGTCCAGGCCGACGCCCAGATATCCATGGTCGACACCCGGCACGAATCTCATGCTCGCGTCGTCGTTCGGCAGCTTCTGGGCATAGCCGAGGCTCCCGCCGAACGCCCCGGGCCCGGACAGATCGGATGCCCCGTCCACCAGGAAGAACGAGATGCCGTCCGCCGGATTCGCGACCGGCGTGCCCCCGTACTGCCACTGGTCGAAGGAGACCTCCAGCCCCTCGTTCGCGGGCAGTGCCTTGTTGTGGACCACCGCGGAGGCCCTGTCGTTGCCCGCGTCCGTCAGCTGGAGGTAGCCGTACGGTGCCCCGTTGCGCGGCGGTACGGGCCCCACCGCCGTGTCGGAGCAACCGCCCAGCGGATGCGGCGCGTTGCCTGCGGGCGGCTGCTCGGGCGCGGCCCCCGTCAAGCAGGCCGGTCCCACCGCTTCGAAGTCTCCGTTCGCGGTCGCTCCGGTGAAGGTCTCCTCCACCAGGGTGGGCGACACCGCTGCGGCACTGCTCCCCGTGGCCGGCGCGGCGCCGGGCAGGAGGGAGACCGCCATGATCGCTGCCGTCAGAGCCAGGGCTCCGGTCGACAGCGCAACGCGCGGTTGGCGGGCCTGCACAGAATGAGGTCTTAGCATAAATGAGACAATATGTACGGTTCTGTGCAGATTGGTGCGGCACGCCGCAGGCCACCCTCCCCGCCCCCCATCCGCCGGAACCCGGCCCGTACCCGTCCCCCACGTGACCGAGCCCACCCTCCACTCCGTTAAAACTCCCGCAACAATGAACCCGTGATCACTTCGCCGACACGGAGCACGAACCGACGCGCCGAGCCCGCCGCGACGCCGTACGTCGACCTCTCCCGGGCGGAGTGGAGCGCGTTGCGCGACAAGACGCCGCTGCCGCTGACCGCCGACGAGGTGGAGCGGCTTCGCGGGCTCGGGGACGTCATCGACCTGGACGAGGTGCGGGACGTCTACCTGCCGCTCTCGCGCCTCCTCAATCTGTACGTCCAGGCCACGTCCGGGCTGCGCGGCGCCCTGAACACCTTTCTCGGGGACGCGGGCAACGGGCACGGGGAGCAGCGCGGGACCCCGTTCGTCATAGGGGTCGCGGGCAGTGTCGCGGTGGGCAAGTCCACCAGCGCCCGTATCCTCCAGGCACTGCTGGCCCGCTGGCCGGAGCACCCCCGGGTGGAGCTGGTGACCACGGACGGCTTCCTGCTGCCGATGAAGGAGCTCCACGCGCGCGGGCTGATGTCACGCAAGGGCTTCCCCGAGTCGTACGACCGGCGCGCCCTGACCCGCTTCGTCGCCGACATCAAGGCCGGCAAGGACGAGGTGACCGCCCCCGTCTACTCGCACCTGATCTACGACATCGTGCCGGACGAGCGGCTCACCGTACGGCGCCCGGACATCCTCATCGTCGAGGGGCTGAACGTGCTGCAGCCCGCCCTGCCCGGCAAGGACGGCCGCACCCGGGTCGGGCTCGCGGACTACTTCGACTTCAGCGTGTACGTGGACGCGCGGCCCGAGGACATCGAGACCTGGTACCTCAACCGCTTCCGCAAACTGCGCGCGACGGCGTTCCAGGACCCGTCCTCGTACTTCCGCAAGTACACCCAGGTCTCCGAGGCGGAGGCGATGGAGTACGCGGCGACGATGTGGCGGACCATCAACAAGCCCAACCTCGTGGAGAACGTCGCACCGACGCGGGGCCGTGCCACGCTGGTGCTGCGCAAGGGCCCCGACCACAAGGTCCAGCGGCTGTCCCTGCGCAAGCTCTGAGCCCGGAAAGGGTGCACCGTGCTGCATCTGCGCCTGATCGTCCCCGCCGACCGAACGGACGAGGTGACGGGCCTGCTGGAGCGGACCGTCGGCACCGCCCATCTCGCGGTGCTGCCGGGGGTCGCGCGCGATCCGGTCGGCGACGTAGTGCTGTGCGACGTGGCGCGTGAGGCGGGCGACGAGCTGATCGGGGCGCTGCGGCGGCTCGGGGTCGCCGAGTACGGGGCGATCACCGTCGAGAACATGGACCTGACGCTGTCCGCGCGCGCCGACCGGGCCGAGGAGGCCGCTCCGGGCGAGGGCGCGGACGCGGTGCTGTGGGAGGAGCTGACGGACGTCACCCACGAGGAGTCGACGTTCACCATCACCTATGTGTCGTTCCTCGCGGTCGCGACGATGCTCGCGGCCTGCGGTGTGATGCTCGACAACGCGATCCTGATCGTGGGCGCGATGGCGGTGGGTCCGGAGTTCGGGCCGCTGGCCGGGATCTCGACCGCGCTGGTGCAGCGGGCCCCGCGGCTGGTGCTGCGGTCCCTGTGGGCGCTGGTCGGCGGTTTCGTCGTGGCGATGGTGCTGACGGCCGGCTTCGCCTGGCTGATGGACGCCTTCGGCCTGTTCGACGCGTCGATGATCGAGGCGGGCCGGCCCAACACGGCGTTCATCTGGCAGCCCGACTGGATGTCGTTCGTGGTGGCGTTCCTCGCGGGCATCGCCGGGACGCTCTCCCTCACGTCGGCGAAGTCCGGGGCGCTGATCGGCGTCGCGATCTCGGTGACGACCGTGCCCGCCGCGGCGAACGCGGCGGTCGCGTTCAGCTACAGCGACTACAGCCAGATGACGGGGTCCCTCCAGCAGCTGCTGGCGAACCTCGGCGGGATCGTGCTCGCGGGGACGCTGACACTGCTGGCCCAGAAGGGCCTGTGGGTGGTGGCTCTCCGCCATCAGCGGGCGCACCCGAAGCCGCCCGTGGCCACGGACGCGTAGCCCGGTGGGGGGGGGGGGGGGGGCGCCCCCCCCCCCCCCCCCCGGGGCCCCCCCCCCCCCCCCACCCCCCACAGGCCCGAGGGGGGCGCCCGCCCCCCCCCGCGCGGACGTGGGCGCCGGCGCCCAGAGGCCCCC
>NZ_JBEOVJ010000071.1:0-44788 GCF_040295435.1 Streptomyces sp. NPDC002809 | reverse complement strand
CAGGCACAAGATCAGCAGACACCCACCAAATCCTGCCGATCCAACTTCCAACTGCCAAGCCACCACACCGATCTCATTCTGAAATGATCAGTAAGAAGGGGAGCGAGAACCGATCCATGCCACTGGCCTGCCGGGCAGAGGCGCCCTGTCCAACCGAAGTTCCTGAAGGGATCCGCCGATGTCCTGCAGTCGCACCCTCTCTCCGTCCCCGACGACCTTCGTCGTCACCGTCTCCGCCTGAATCCGCCGAGGTCACGACACGCTGAAGCCCCCCCGAGACTGGCAGCCCCATGCTGCCCCACACCGCGACCGGCCCGAGCGCCGAGCAGCCGACAGCAGTCCCATCCACGATCCCTCAAGGCCAGCGGCACGCTGATGACCTGGCCCTCGTCGAGTATTTGGAGCAACTCGGTTTCGAAGGAGCCGAGTTCGACACCTTCGCCGGACGCATGATCGAACACGGTCTGCGTGTCACTCATGCCTGGATCATCAGCCGCAAGATCTTCTCCGAGTGCGCGCGGCGAGGTATCAAGCTCGGGGATCCGCCCTTGGACTGGTCCGAGGACGAACGCCACGACATCGTCCAGGACACGGTCCTCAGGGCGTTCAACCGTTTCAAGCGAACGGCGTTGCACGCCCGTAAATGGAGACCCGAGGGAGGCGCCAGCCTACGGACCTACTTCATCGGGACATGTCTGTACGCCTTCGCCGACGAGTACCGGGCCTGGTTGGACCGCCGCAACGCACGGCGCATGGAGATCCGCAATCTGGCGCTCCAGCTGGGTGCGTCCGCACCGGTTGCGACGCACCACCGGGTCGGAGCCCTCGCCTTGGACAGGGACGCGGCACGGACGGCCCTCAAGGCCCTGCACGACCGCGATCCGCGACTGGCCAAGATCATCGCTCTGGAAGCCGAAGGCTGCTCCCATGACGAGATCGCCACGCTCCTCTGCGACGGGACAAGCCCTCGAGCTGTCGAAGGAGCCCTCTACCGCCACAGGTGCCGCATAGAGAAGGGATGAGCGTTGACCGGCCCGCGGTACGAAACCGAAGGTGCGAGGGAGCAGGACGTCTTCCGCGCATTGCTCGCCCGATCATCCGTCGGTGCGGTCGGCACGACATCTGGCCGACCGCAGCCGACTACAACTAATCGAACACCGCAGCAGCCCGCTCCACCCGTGCCTGCTGACGCCCGCGAAGTCGACGTCGCTCTGCTCAAGAGCCAGTTCGGCATGATGGTGCACCGCTACCTGTACTCGCGCGTGCCCGACAACAGCATCTGTGCGGACCTTGCCGAAGCCGTCTTCTCCTCGGCTGTGCGCCAGATCCGCCGTACCAGCACGGCTGAGGATGGGTGGGCCGAACTCCTAGTGCGCCTGTCACGAAGGGCAGCCAACCGTCACCAGCGAGAGGCGACGTCAGCCGCGGTGGAGGCCGCGCGCGAACAGCCCCGCTCTCCTGCCGTAGGTGCATCCAGCTGCGGGACGTCGGCACAGCCCGCCTGTCCGGACCCGGAGCAGTCGCGGGCGGTCGTGGTCGGCGCCAGCAGCCGAGGCGCACCGCTGCCAGGCGTCGAAGCATCCGCCCTCGAACTGGCAGAACAGTTCTCCCATCTGGGAGTACCCCACACCATCGCTCTGACCGGAGACGAGGCCACACCGCAGGCGACGATCGCCGCTCTCAAGACAGCAGCCACCCAGGCCACCGACACGTTGATCTTTTACTTTGCCGGCCACGGAACCACCGACCACCGTGGTGACCTGTACCTGGGAGGCACTGGTGAGACTGCAGGCTTGCACGAGGGGCTGCCCTACTCACGTGTCAGCGACCTGCTGCGCCGAAGCTGTGCGAGCCGGACACTGGTGATTCTCGACGCGTGCGCCAGCGGCAGCGCGCTCCCCCACTTCACCGATGCAGCGGAAGCGGAACAGACATCTTCCCGAAGTCCGAAGGAGGAGTACATCTTGGCGGCGACAGGGCCCGACGGATGGGCGCTGGACCGTGACCCGGCCAACCCGGGCAGTCCCTACACGGCGTTCGCTACCGCCCTGCTCCATGTCCTGAACGACAGGGGCGATGACACATCTCTGTGCCTAAACGTTCCCACGCTGCACAGGTCGCTTGTCCATCGTCTAGCACAGGAAGCTCTGCCGAAACCACATCTGTTCGCACGCAACAGCAGTCCGCAGCCGTTCACCCTCGTCTTCCCGTGCAAGTCCACCGACCACTTCCCTTCCAACAATCCGGGGGTGGATCCGTGAACTGGCGACTTTCGGCAGGCTGGCGCCGCCTCCCGGGCCAGGCGCCCCGCACGGGGCGGATGGACCGCAGTGCCGGTGCAGTTTCCTGTGTCAAGGGCCGGGCGCCCCCGGGCTCAGAGGGATGCGACCGCTTTCACGAGGCGGGCAGTTACCGTGTGATGCGGGCGTGCACGGTGAGTGCCACGGGTCGCTGTTCGAGGTAGAGCTCAGCGGAATGGGGGTCGTCCTGGTTGTCGACGACTTCGTCAGTGACATCCGGTGCCAGGGCGGCAAGGCCGAGGCCCGCAGTGATCGGGTCGTAGGGGTCGAGGACGTTCAGCCAGGCCACGTGCGTCGGCAGCTGCAGTGTCGCTGGCTTCTCCAGACGGAGTTTGCGGTGAATGGGAAGCCAGGCCAGTGGCGAGCCACAGGTGATGAGCTGGTTCACCGACGCCGGGATCTGACCGCGGCGGAACATGTCGTACACGACGACACTGCCAAGCGAGTGGGCGATGATCAGCGTGGCGCCGGTCTGCTTGATCGACTGCAGTACCCGGTCTCGGACCTCGTCGGCCTTGTCTTTGTGCTTGTCGCTGAAGTAGCCCTGTACCTCGCTGAGCCTACTGAGCACTGCCTGCCCCGCGCGGGGGCCGAAACGGCGATCAATTGCTGCCAGAGCCGCGGTGAGACGAGGGGAGGTGCGCAGCACCTTGCCCAGGGTGCCTGCCGGCGGCTGCCATGCGACGTCCGGAGGAGTGTGCGCTTCCAGAGCCCGCAGGAAGAACTCTTCTTCGTCGCCGTCCGCTTCCAGCTCGGCCGCTTCCTCGTCGTCACCGAGCTGCAATCGGCCACGGGGAAAGACATCGCCGTAGTACGGGGTGGTCATCCCCGGTGCGGCGGCAGCGTTCGCTCCGATGTGCATGGCGATGCTCCTGGACAGCGCCTGGCTCCAGTCTTCGGCCAGCTTGACCTCGTTGGTGTCCCGCTGCCGGATGCCGTGCACACCCACTACCTGCAGATCGCCCACTCCCCCGCCCTTCTGCCGAGTGCCACCGGGTCGTGAGGCACTATGCGGATGCTAGCGGTCCTACTCTCTCGGGGTCAGAGGTCGGCCGGGTCCGTGGGTAGAGTGTTCGCCTTGAGCGGGGCGGATGAGGGGCTTGGTGGGCATGCCGACAGGTCAAGTGCGTCGGCTGGTCGTGATCGCGGTGAGCGACTACGCAGACGGCAATGCCGACTTCGTCAAGGGGATCACCGACCAGGTCGCGGTTGTCACCGGATGGCTGGCCGATCCCGGCCTGGGACCCGAGCGGCAGTTCACGCTCAAGGAGCCGCAGGAGACGCTGCACTCTGTGCAGCAGGTACGCAAGTTCTTGGCCGATGAGGATCTTGTCAGTGCGCAGCGGGGGGAGACCCTCGTCGTCTACATCACCGGCCACGGGCAACGAGGTCCCTCCTCCGGCCGTCACTACCTGCGCTTCGCCCGCACAGATACCAGCCGGCTGCCGGGTACGGCGTTGACGACCAGCGAGGTCATCAGCGCCGCTATGGGAAGTAAGGCCGGACACGTTCTGGTCATGGTGGACTCCTGCTTCGCTGGAGCGCTGGCCAACGAGGTACCGGAAGTCTTGCGTGATCTGGGAACTCGCCGCACGTCGGGTTCCCTCGCGGTTGTCGCAGGCTGCGACTACGACCTGGAGTCCCCGGTCGGATCCTTCACCGAGCTCCTCCGGCGTGCTCTGGACAGTCTGGACAGCGAAGAACCAGGGTTCGCTGGCCCTTACTTGTCCCTCAGGGATTGGCAGCAGCTCCTCGACACCGTCGCCGAGAAGGATCGTGGGCTGATTAGAGCGGAATGGGTATGGCCCTCACTGGTGTCGCAGGAGCCCAGTCCGTGCTTGCCCAATCCGCGGTATCAAGCGCCGAGGGAACTGGGTGCTGCTGTTCGTGAGCTTCCGGACGCGGCGGGTCTGTTCGCCGACCACTGGCGCGACCGCGCCTCCGGCCGGGCGGGTGAGCAGGATACGGGCTGGTACTTCAGCGGCCGCAATGACGTGATGCGCAAGCTGACCTCGTTCCTCCGGGAAGGCAGCGGAGTCATGGTGGTCACAGGCGCTGCAGGCTCGGGAAAGTCGGCTCTGCTGGCGCGCCTGGTGACGCTCACCGACCCGGTGTTCCTCTCGCAGCCGGCCTTGGCTCAGGTGGCGGAGGCCGTGGCGGAGGAGGAACGGCCTCCTGCGGGTTCGGTGGATGCTGCGGTGCTTGCTCGCAACAAGACGTCTTTGGCCCTGGTCGAGGATCTGCTTGGTGCGCTGGGCGCTGACGTGTCTGATCTCGGGACAGCGCCGTTGCAGAAGCTGCAGGAACTGTTGTCCGCACGCGCCCTAGCGGGCACAGTTCCCACGGTGGTCATCGACGGGCTGGATGAGGCCCGGAACGCCCTTGCCTGTCTCAACGACGTCGTCCTTCCCCTCGCCCGCATGCAGTCGGACGAGCATGCGCCGCTGCTGCGGATGGTGTTGGGCGTGCGCAGTTCACCGCCCGCGTCAGCTGACGGTTCGGCGCATCTGCGGGATGTGGATGCGGATGAACTTCTGAAGCTGCTCTATCGGGCACTGGCTTATGACGATCGCCAGCAGGTGCCCATCGAGGTGCAGCGCACCGACGAGGCCACGGCTCGCAATGACATCGCCGCGTACGCGGAGGCTCTGCTCAGCGGCAGCGGAGCGGGGCCGTACGCGGGTGCGGCCGAGTGCGTCCGGGCCGCGGCCGAAGAGGTGGCCCGGGCAGTAGCTCCGTCTTTCCTGGACGCGCGCCTGGCTGCAGAACAGCTGCGCACTGCCGAGCAGGTGCAGGATCTGAGTGCTCCCCTGTGGCGGGATCGCCTCAGTCAGGGAACGGTCGCGCTGCTCCAAGAGGATGTAGGCGAGGTGGCGCGTGATCACGATGTGCCCGTGGAACTGCTGGTAAGAGTGATGCGGGCCACCGCGTTTGGCGCCGGTTCAGGCCTGCCCTGGGCAGACGTCTGGCCGGCCGTCGCGCATGCGCTGCACGCTCCAGCCGCAGGCCCCCTGCCGGTGCAGACATACAACGCGGCCATCCACACGGTGCAGACGACACGGCTGACCGGCTACCTCGCCAGAAGCGAGGAAGACGGGCGCCTGACCTACCGGCCGGTGCACCAGCAAATCGCCAAGGTGCTGATGCAGGAGCCTGCCTGGCTCGTCGGTTCCTCCTCCGCCGCTCACGGCCAGGAGGACCAGCCCTCTGCGGACGGGGAGCAGGCTGACATCACCCGGGCGTTGGCCGGCCTGGTGCCTGCGGACCCTGCATCGCTCGCCCACCCCTACATCCGTCGCCACCTCGTCACGCACGCCGCGGCCGGCAACGTGCTGGACGATGCCCATGTCCCCGTGCAGCTGCTGGCCCAGGAGACGTCTCACTCCCTGCGTGCGCAACTGGGCCTGCCGCTGCCGGACGGTCCGGCGCACGCAGGTCAACTGACGGTAACCGCGGCCGCCCTGATCGAGCCCTACCTCGACCAGGGCATCGATGCTGCCTCCCGGCGCAGCAGCATCGCCCTGCATCTGGCCGAGCTCAGCGGTGACGACCGGCCGGAGCCGGATGTTCTGCCTGTGCTGGACCCCCGGGGCGGCTGGTGGCAGTCGGCAACGAATGTGCTGGCGTCGGTCGGGCAGCATGTGCCTGCGCTCACCGCCATCGAGATTTCGCCGAACCGGGCCTTGATGGCGGTCGGCACAAAAGACGGGGTAGGCATCTGGGATGCCTCGTCCGGCCAGCATTTGCTGAACCTGCAGGCCGGCTCTGTGCAGAGCATGTGCGAGATCCGGGGCAGCGGGGGGCGCCCCTTCCTGGCGACCGCAGGAGGACGAGGCGTGGCCATCTGGGATCCGCTGTCCGGGCTGCGTGTCAGCTCAGCCCCGATTCCCGGCACCTCACGGGTTCAGGTCATCGCTGATGGCCATCGGCGATGGCGTCTGCTGGTCCGCATCCGCCATGCCTCGTTCATTTGGAACCCCGATGACAACCGCATCGGCCCGCCTTCGTTCGAGTCCTCAGGCGACGTCCCCTCCTCGGCTGTGGGATACGCGATGGCCCGCGGGCCCGAGGGACGTATCCTGCTCGCTTCCCATGCCGCGGGCCATCTGCTGCTGCACGACCTGGAAAGCGGCAGCATCACGATGCGCGTGAAAGTGCCAGGCAGGGTGCGCAAGCTGCTGGGTGTGCGGCGTGAGGGAGCTACCGACCTGGTCCTCGCCATGACCCACGAGCGCGTCGTGGTCTGGGATCCCGACACAGGCAGATGCCGGCAGTTGGGTGACGGGCCGGGTGCGCACCCCGTCCAGATCCTCGGTGCCGGTGACCATGTGGCACTCGCCCTGGAACGAAAGGGATCGGTGCAGGTGTGGGAACTGCAGCGGACGGCGTGGCATCGGATAGACACGGCCCGCGTAGGAAGGATTACCGCCATGGCGGCTCTGCCCTCGAGTCAGAGCCAATGGCGGGTGGCGACGGCCAGTGAGGCCGGCGTGCGGGTGTGGGACTCCAACTCAAGCCCCATGCCCCGGGGCGACGCCCTGGAGTTCGGCCCTGTCACCGCACTGACCACCCTGCCGATCTCTCTGGACGGCACCTCGACGCAGAAGGTGTGGGCCGTCGGTACAGCAACAGGTGTCGACATCGTCAGGCCAGGCAGACGTCGCCCCTACCGCCGTCTGCCCCCGCGCCCCGCATCGGCGCTGTATGCCACGCCCGAGGGACACCTGGCAGTCGCCAGCGGTTACGGAGTCGCGGTCTGGGACGTCGTGCGGGACACCCTGCTGCAGAGCGGACCCCAACGGCCAGACGAGCACGAGACGGCCAACAGACCCGAAAGGAGCGCGCCCAGTTGCCTCCTCGACTGGCCGTCGGGCTCAGCCCTGGTAGCCACCGCCGACCGGCACGGCGTGCTCCTCACATCCATCGATGATGGACAGAGCTCCTTCGTGCCGGTTCAACTATCCGCCGTTCCACGCGCCGTCGTAGGTGTTCCCGCGCCGGACGGAACCAGCCAGTGGATCGCGTTCGGCAGCAGCGGCGGCGTCACGCTCTGGGACCTCGCTTCACAGCAGCTGGTGATAGAAGTACGCATTCCCCGGCAGAGGACGGATGTAAAGGCTCTCGCAGTCCTTCAAAGCGATGGCATGACACTTTTGGCCGCGGCCACCAGAGAACGCATCCAGACCTGGGACACAGCAACCTGGAAGCCCCATGCCCACATCGCCTCACCCTGGACCAAGTCCCTGGCAGCCGTACCGCTGTCCGCTACCCATCACCTCCTGGCCAGCGGCAGCGGTCACGCATTGACCCTGTGGGATCCGCTCACCGCAGAGAAGCTCCACACGCTCGTCACTGCCGCCCCCGTCGAAGCCATCACGACCCTGCGCGACGCAGATGGTTCACTTCTCCTCGGCATCGGAGGGCCGGCAGGCTTCACCACACTCAAGGTCAACATCCCCGCCCCTAACCTCCCTTAAGAGCCCTCTCTGAACTGGGCAAATGGCCGACTGTCATAGGAGTCTGCATGAAAATGACCTGGCCGTTCGTCACTCACTTCAGCGCCCGTTCGTCACGCCCTGACAGTGACAAATAGCAGGTCACTAGGCTTATCTCACTGACATCCAGGTGACGAATCTCTACTGCCATCCTCATGCAGACCATCACCTACGGACAGCAGCTGGCCCCGATGGACCTCACGGTGGTCGATGAGGCACACCGGACGTCGGGCTCGATGGGTAAGGCGTGGGCCGATGTCCACAACCAGGGCGTCATCCCGGCGCACCGCCGGCTGTATCTGACGGCGACGCCGCGGATCTGGGAGGAGCGGCTGAACCGCGAGGTCGCGGAGGGGGTCCGCGACCCGCTGCCGCGTGAGATGGCGGCCTCCATGGACGACGAGAGGGTCTTCGGGCCGGTCCTCTACAAGCTCTCGTTGGCGTCGGCCGTGTCGCGCAAGCTGCTTGCGCGGTACCAGATCATCGTGCTGGAGCTCCAGGACCCGGTGGTCACGCCGGAGAGGCTGATGGGCGAGGAGCGGCACAGCGAGAAGGTCCGTGGGGAGCGCCTCGGGGCGCTCCAGGCCGCGCTGCTGCACACGATGGCGCAGCACGACCTGTCGACGTGCATCACCTTCCACCACCGGACGATAGAGGCTCAGGCGTACGCGGAGGGCCTGGAGCGCGTGGCAGCGAAGCTGCACGCCGACCAGCCCGAGAAGTACCCGAAGCACATCTGGGCGGACTGGCTGTGCGGTGAGCACGTCCCCGAGCGCCGGCGGGGAGTCCTGGGCGGCTTCGGGTCCACCGCGCTGCGGGCCGTCCTCTCGAACTGCCGTGTCCTGGGCGAGGGCGTGGACATCCGGGCCGTGGACTCGGTGGCCCTCCTGGACCCCAAGGGCGCTCCGCACGACATCGTCCAGGCCATCGGCCGGGCGCTCCGTCAGAAGCCCGGACAGGGCAAGGTTGCTTCTCTGATCGTGCCGGTATTTCTCCAGCCTGGAGAAAAGCCGGAAGACATGTTCACCTCAGGATCGTATAAGCCCTTGGTGAAGGTATTGGAGGGTCTGCGCGCTCACGACGAGGAGGCAATCGAATTGCTCGCGATTCCGCAGGAGCCTCAGAAGGATGTCGCGCAGCCGTCCGAGTATATCGGTCCGCCGCCCGAGGAAGGCGAGGACGAATCCCGTCCGCTGCTTCGTTTTGCCGCTCCGCGTGACCCGGTGATGGTCGCGGACTGGATTTCCTTCAACGTGATCGACACGGAGCGCCAGGATTGGGGGCGCGGCTGGGCGGCGCTCAAGAAGTTCGCGGATCGTGAGCTTCACGCCCGGGTTCCGTACGGGCACAAGGAGGGCGCGTACCCGCTGGGGCAGTGGGTCGCGGAGCAGCGACGGGCGTACGGGGCGGGGCAGATGACCGGCCTGCGCGCGCAGCGGCTGGAGAAGCTCGGCATGGTCTGGAACCCGGCCGATGAGCGGTTCCAGGAGAACCTGGAGGCCGCCAAGGCCTACTACAACCAGCACTGGACGCTGTGCGCCCCCCGGTCCGCAACGATGCTGGACCGGCCGGTGGGGCAGTGGCTGTCCAACCTCCGCCGCCCCGGTGCCCTGGAGGGGCACCCCGAGTGGGAGACGGCGCTCAAGGAGGTCGACGAGGACTGGAACCCGTCCTGGCCGCCGGATTGGCAGCGGCACTACGCCGTGGTACGCGAGATGCTCGCGGAGGAAACCATCCTCGCGTACGTCGAACCCGGGGTCACCGTCCACGGGATGGACATCGGGAAATGGCTCGCCAAGCAGCGGAAACCAGAGGCCTGGACTGCGCTGAGTTCCGGGCAGCGCGAGCGCCTGGAGGCCATCGGCGTCGTACCCATCGCAGCAGCACTCGAAGCGTCGGCCAAGCCGTCCACTCCGCCCGTGAGCGCCTTCGAGAAGGGCGTGGCAGCCCTGGCACAGTACAAGGCGCGAACGGGCTCTGTGACGGTCCCCAGGACTCACGAAGAACGGATCGTGATCGACGGCCAGGAACACCACGTGAAGCTCGGGGTGTTCCTGTCGAACGCAAAGTCGAGGCGGGCCAAGATCGCCACCGACAAACTCGCCGCACTCGCCGCCCTCGGGCTGGAATGGGCGGAATGAGTTCCCGGGACGAGGGACACGAAGCGCGGCTCGCGGCACCTGAGGTCAACGTCGAGTCCGACGGGCGTCTGACCGTTCCCGCGGAACACGTCACCGCGCTCCTGCGGTCCATCGCCGGCTCCTGGCAAGCCGGCGCACACGACGGCGTCCCCATACTGACCACGGAGAACGGACCAGGAATCAGCCTTGAGCCCATGACCGTCCGCTCCCTCGCCGATGTCCTCGACAACATCGCCAACCAACTCGACGTCCAATACATCCACATCACCACTCACACCTCACGCACCGAGTAGCAACGCCGACAGGACAATCAACTGGCGGGCACGCGGCTGTTCCACGGTGGCCCGGGGCCAGTACACCCCCAGCCCGCCATCAACGGCCAGGGGCGAAGCCATCCGTGCAGCTACGGTGTCCCCCGTCGTCAAGGACGATATGGGAGGAGGGGTGCTGCGGATCTGGTGGAGGGGCTGAAGTCGGCAGATGCGCCGTCCGCGTACGCCACGCCGTCGGCGGATATGTTGTCGCTTCCGGCGTCATCGACGAGTTGCGCGAGCGGACCCGCTGCTCGCACGCCTCAGGGGGCGACGTGGAGGTGTACTTCAGCGACGCCGTCAACGCCTGCGTAGTATCCCGCGCCGCGTGCGGACGGTGATCCAGGGCCGTTGGTTCGTTGCAAGGGATCCCTGCCGCCTACCTCGAGGGTGTTCGCGGAGTAGCACCGCCGCCTGGTGGGGCTGCTGCGTACGTACGGGCCAGGCAGTAGGCCCGCTTCGCACGGCCGGTACTCGCTGGTCGGGCGTACACGCTCCTGTCCCGGGGCAGCGCCGGGGTCGCCGGTGATGTCCTCGCATCGGGCGCAGCGCAGCTGGGTGCGGGCCGGTTCGCGGTATTGGTCTTTCGCGGAGGGGCGGTGGTGTGCCGAGCGCCGCGCGCAATCCGCTGTTCCGCGTTGGCTGCCCGCCCCGGCGGGCAGGTGTGCCACACCGCGGCACCAAGGCGGGCCGGTTCGGGATCTGGGCTGTCGGTCAGCAGGCGCGGCACGAGCGCGCGCACGTGTTCCTGCCATGGGATCGCCTCGGGTGAGTGTCCGTCACTGGGTAGCTCTCCGGGGGCCGGCGGGAGTGTAGCGGCCGTCGTGGGAGCCGGGCCCCGTACGATCTGTCATGGGGACCGTGGGCGGGAAGGCGGGTGGCAAGATGCGCGGCCAGGAGTCGGCCGTGCAGCCATTCGTCGGCGTCGGCGGCCTTCTTCCACTGCACGGTGCGCTTGGCCAGGCCCGCGTCTGCGTCTGCTGCGGTGAGGTTGAGCACGGCACGCGCCAGGCCGGGGCCGCAGAACGCAGCCGGGACATCGAGGTGGGCCTCGTCCAAGGCGGGCCTGCCCGCGGTCGGGGCCTGCGCGTATCTCGCGTCCGGGTGCCGAAGTCCGGGCCGGCCTCGCGTCGTCCATCGACCGCCGACGCGTCACTGTTTCAGGGGTTGGAGCCGACCAGGGTCGGGAAAAGGGTGGTGCCGCTCGCCACTACGGTGTATTCGGCCCGGATGGTGGGGACCCGATCGGTTGTCACGAGCGGTGCGCAGCCGGGGGTGGGGTTGACCACTGCCAGCTGGCCTGCGGTACTGCGGACCGACAGGCGGGCGGTGGAGTTGCGATAGGTGGCGGATGCCTGGCCGACTTCGGTGAATTGGCAGGCGCCCCAGGTGATCTGGATCGAGATGGCATCGATGTGCCCTGAGGTGACGCCTGATGCGTAGTCCTCCGCGATGAAGTGCATGGGGCCGGTGGCGACTACCCCGACCAGGCCGATGACGGGGGGATATGTGCAGGCGTTGATTCCGAAGGCCATGGCAGTGACTTGCCCGACCTCCGCAGGGTTGCCGGTGGCGCTGGACAGCAGACCGCCGAGGGAGGACGACGTGCAATGGACCGCGAAGGAGCTGGACGGGGTGTTCGGGGGCGGAAAGGTCAGCTCGACGCTGGAGACGCTCGTCGCGGTGAAGGGGCTGTAGGCATTCGGGCCCACGGTCCAAGTGGTCGAGGCGTTGGCGGACGCGGGCAGGACGGTCAGGGCGAAAGCGGCCGCGGCCGCGCCGGCCGTGAGGGCAAGTCTGCGCAGGGTGTTCACCATCTCTGGGTCTCTCCGTCTGGTTCGAAGTGAAAGGGCTGACCGGTCAGGGGATGGATGGCAGCACGGGCTGCCCATAGGGGGAATTGCCAGCCCGAGCGGGGAGGTTACTTGGGCCGCAGCTCGGCGAGAAGTGCCGCCGCACGAGGTTTCTGAAATGACTTCGGCGGCATACGTTCCAGAGGGCGTCGGGGATGAGATGGTGCCCGAGCCCGAGGGAGGCTGGGATGGGCCCGGCTACTGGTTCTCGCCGTACTCCATCGCCACGCCCCGCGTCCCGCCCCGTGGGCATGCTGCATGGGTGCAGGCCCACCTCGGCGGCGCGCCCTTGGTCCTTGTTGGCCTGTTGTCCGCCGAACGCGCCGTCGAGCTCTTTCGGTTCGGTTCCCGGGCCACGGCGTGGGACGGCCTATGAGGGCCAAGAGGAATGTGAGGAAGCTCGCCGGGGTCCTCACCTGCCGGTGGCTCAGGTCCTGGCGGTGGCCGTCGGCATCGTCGCCGAGCGCGGGGCTCGCGGACAGGGGCCTGTTCAGCGAGGGCGAGGGGGTCGGCGAGGCGGTCCTGGCGCAGACCGGCCGGGGCGCTACCCGCCTGGGCATGGCGCCCTTCGCTATCGGCGCCGAGCAGGGCCGGCAGCTGTTGCTCGCTCTCGAACAGCGCATCGTCCTGGCTGACGCGTATCCGGGCATGCTCGCCGACGACCTGTCCGGCTACTTCTTCGTCCGCAGTTCCGGACACATCGGTTCACTGATTGCGCTGGTCAATCGCGGTTGTCTGCGAGCGCAGCGCAACGGCACCGAGCTCTTGCCCGTGGCCTGCTCGACCAGGTCAAAAGATGATGCGGTGGCGGAACAGGCCCGGCGCGAACTCGAGTATGCGTTCAGCTCAGGAAGGTCGGCCACTCGTCCTCGTCGGGCTGGGGTCGCCCGATGAGTAGCGCATGGCGGTGCCTGCCGATCCGGTTGCCGCTACTGCCTGGTGAAGCCTTGGACTCCTGGCTCGGAGCCATCGTGGCCGGGCTGGACTGCCCGTTCCGGGACGTGCTCAGAACACTCGGTCTCCCGAACCGGGACTCGGCCGTGACCGCCTTCGTGCTGCCGCGCTGGACGAATCTGGCCAGGCAGGATGAGCTGGCAGCCATCGCCGAAACCACCGATGTCGCCGAAGACATGCTCGTGGCAATGGCCTTGCAGTCCTTGGACGGACGCGCGGTGGCCATTCCTCCAGAACAACGACGCGTACACCGGCGGGTCCTGTGGGGACGGTCCGGGTCCTGGTTCTGCCTCGCGTGCCTGGCCGAAACAGGCGGACGCTGGCAGCTGGCCTGGCGCCTTGGCTGGTCGTTCGTCTGTACCCGGCACCACCTATTGCCGGCAGTCCGCTGCCCTGTCTGCCGACGCATCCCTCGCCTCCGCTCGCACTCTCGGTCCCAGACCTCTCGTCCGGGACGATGCTCAAGTCCAGCAGCGACCGGCGGCCCCCGCCCTCCGCGCTGCCACCGCTCACTGGCCGGCACCCCCGTCACGGGCATCACAGCCGGCGGACCTCTGGAGGAGGCACAACAGCTCATCAGCACCGCCCTCGCCGCGCCGGGCCGGATGGTGGGCTGGCTTCTCTAGGGGCCGGGCGGCGTGCCCTTGCAGGTCGTCCTGCGCGACGTGAAGAGCCTGGGAACGCTGGTCTGCGACATCCGCACCGCCGCCCAGGTCCGTGCAGTGGCTGACAGACCGGGTGGCTGCCAGCGGCTGCCCGCTCCATCCAGCCGGCCTCGTCACACCTCGGCGGGCCGTTGTGCCTTTGAGCGCTACGTGGCGAGCCGGAGGTAGAAGACTGCCGGTCGGTGATCCGTGTTGATGCCTCCTAGTTGGCGGAAGGGTTGCCTGGTAGTTGGCGGTTCCTCTGTCGGAGCGCCTGCTTCGAGTCGCCAGTTCGGCGGGGACGCCTCACGCCGCACTGCGCGCTTCGACGAGTCGCCGCTGCGCATTTGACACCAGGCGCTGAAGTCGTCCTGGCCGTATCCCTTCCCTCTCGATCCACTCGTCCAGGCGTGGATGTAGATAGCGCACCGTGTGAGCTCCGTGGCGGCGTAGGGCTGACCGGCTCGTGGAGATCTCTTCCTGGACCTCTCTTCGGAGCTCGTCGGTCCAGCCCTGCTCCCGGTCTCCCTCGCTCAGAGGAGCTTTGAGATCGGCCACCGCCTCATCGAGGACCGTGAGCAAGTCCATGATTCCTCCAGAAGATCACGCGAGTGCCTCAGCGAGTATGCAACGGCGAACTCGCCAACTATCAATCTGGCTTCGTTGATTACCGCTCAGCTTCGCAGCCGTCTCGCCCCCACTCGAAGCGGCTCTGCGCAGCACCCGGGAAGCGAGACTGATGCCGGTGGCCTGCCTGCGCCAACGAACCGCCGTGGACTCACCCTGCCCTCCAACCAGGACGTCCGGGCCCCGCATGCTGCCGGCTGTGCTTGTGGCCCGCATGGACCCTGTGCCTGTCCCCCTTACACGCCAGTGGCCGTTCCGCGGCTCGGCGTATGGACGAACTCCTGGCCATCGCCTGTCTTCTGGCAGGCAACACCACCTCGATCCGTGCCGCGACCGGCCGACCGGAACCACCGTCAGCAGCCACAACGTGTCCACGCCCCCTGGCCGACCTCGCCCGGCGCCCCGACTGCGTCGGCGTGCTGCGCGTATTGATCCTGCTCGCCGACCACGCCGACACGCATGGCAGCCCCGTCGACTACGCCCGCCGCCGCGCCCTGTTCACCGCCCCCTCTCCCGCTTCATCGACCCTGCGCGATGGACGGGTCTGCAGAGGCGGCTGCGCTCGAATCCCGCTCCTGATGACTCACACGCCCAGCGCTGGATCTTCCACACTGTGACTGGCTCACCACCTCGTCGGGCGCACCACCTCGTCTGGTGCACCCTGGCAGCGCACCGGCCGGCAGCGCACAGCGCCAGCAGTATCAGCGTTGCCGCCGGCGGATCCTGCCCGCCGAGGCCGAACTGCTGCACCAGACCGCACGCGCGCTGCTCGATCAGCACGGCATCGACGAACCCGTCCCATGGACCCCGAAGCTGCCCGCCCGCGCACTGCACAACCTCGTGCTCCCCGGTCCCGCCCCGGACAGCGTGAGCATCGCCGAGCTCCACCGGGCTCCCCTGAGCGGCACCGGCCGGCGACTTCTCCGTCGGTGACCTCGCGCGCACCCTGAACACCACAGCCGCCCACGTCATCCATCTGCTGTCACGGCACCCGGTCGGCTGGAGCCCACCACGGTTTCGCCGCACCCAGCACACGGGCACCCGCATCGGGCAATGGCGCACCTGGTACGAACAAGGCCGCCTGTCGCTTCAGGGCATCGCCGATCGGGACGGGACCAGCCTCGCCGGCGTTCGCCTGGCTCTACTCAAGAACGACATCCTGCTCCGCCCGGCCGGCTACTGCCCAGGCGGTCCGCGCAGGACGTGACGCCTGGCCCTGCAACCCGACGCCGTCGACAGCATGTGGCCAAGGAAGCCGACGAACGCGCACTGTTCGGAAAGCGGACGCGCAGGCAAGGGCCCGCTCAGGGACAGGCACGCGGGCATGGCGGAACAGGCGGTGTCATGCTGGTCGTGGCGTTTGTCTTGGGGCGGCAGTGAGTTCTCGGCGGCTCGGTCCTGTACCAGCGGGGCTCAGACCGCGAACCGGTCCATGCGGCCTGCCGTCGGTGTGGTGCGGACCGTAGGCGCTGCCGGCTGCGACTGCGCCGGCCGCCGGTCCATCCGCTCCGCGGTGTCTGGCGCAGTGCTGAAGCTGCCTGGCGTGTGCAGGTACTGGTACTTCAGTACCAGTGCGCTCCTCCATACGGAACCTCAGACCCATACTTCGCCGAGGTGACCCTGCGTAGCGTGGAGGCATCCAGGCGAACAAGCACAAATGAGAGTCCGAGGTCATGATCGAGGCGCAGGAGCTCACCAAGCGCTACGGGGACAAGACGGTCGTAGACCGTCTGAGTTTTTCCCTGAAGCCGGGGACCGTCACCGGGTTTCTCGGCCCCAACGGGGCCGGCAAGTCCACCACGATGCGCATGATCGTGGGGCTGGACACTCCGACTTCCGGATCGGTGACGGTCAACGGGATGAGGTACGCGCGGCTCCCTGCGCCGTTGCACGAGGTCGGTGCGCTCATCGATGCCAAGGCGGTGCATCCGGGGCGTACGGCCCGTGCTCACCTGCGGATTCTCGCGGCCACGCATGGTATCTCGGGGAAACGGGTGGACGAGGTGCTGCGTCTCGTCGGTCTTGAAGGGGTTGCGGACAAGCGGGCCGGGAAGTTCTCGCTGGGCATGGGACAGCGGCTCGGCATCGCGGCGGCACTGCTCGGAAACCCGGCCGTGGTGATACTCGACGAGCCGGTCAACGGCCTCGACCCCGAAGGGGTGCTGTGGGTACGGCATCTCCTGCAGCGTCTGGCTCGCGAAGGACGTACCGTCCTGGTCTCTTCCCACCTCATGAGCGAGATGGCTGTGACTGCCGAGCGGCTGGTCGTCATCGGCCGGGGGCGGCTGCTCGCCGACAGCAGCATGGACGAGTTCGTGCGCAGCGCGGGTGGCAAGGGGGTCAAGGTCGTCACGGACGACGTCGACCGCCTGAGGGTCCTGCTGGACGTATCTGGAGTGTCAGTGACCGCCGGTTCCGGGGCCGGTCAGCTGCTCGTCGAGGGGCTCGGCTCCAGGGACATCGGGCGGGTCGCGGCAGCCCACGACATCGCACTGGTGGAACTCACGCCTCGCGGAGTCTCACTCGAAGAGGCATTCATGGAACTGACCCGTGACAGCGCCGAGTACGTCACCGCCGGCACGGAAGAGGTCATGCTGTGAGCACCGTCGCTGCCGCGAGGATCGCGCCGGGCCGTACGCAGGTTTCCTTCCCCCGGGTTCTGCGCTCCGAGTGGATGAAGCTCTGGAGCGTGCGATCCACCGGGTTCACGATGGGCCTGGCCGTGATTCTCGTGATGGTCATCGGCGTCGCCGCCTGCTTCGTCTTCGATCCGACGGGGACGACACCCGCCGATGCCGGTACGGATGGCGTCTCGCTGGCCACGAACGGTGCCATGCTCGCCCAGCTGTGCTTCGGTGTTCTCGGTGTGATCTTCAGCGCGGGCGAGTACGGCAACGGGATGATCCGGGCGACCATGTCGGCGGTGCCGCGCCGTGCCCCCGTCCTGTGGGCGAAGGCCCTCGTCCTCGCGGTCGCCGCGTTCCTGGTCGCAGGCGTCACCGTCGCGGTGACGTTCGTTCTCGGCGCGGGCGCTCTGGATGGTACGGCGTTCGGCCTGTCGCTCTCCGATCCCGGTGTCCTGCGCGCGCTGGCCGGGACGACGGCGTATCTCGCCCTCGTGGGAGTGATCGGAGTGGCGCTCGGCTTCGTGCTGCGGTCCGTGGCAGGCGGCGTCGCAGTGATCGCGGGCGTGGTGTTCGTGATCGACAGCCTCACCTTCGTCCTTCCCGCGAGCGTCGCCGACGCGGTGATCCCCTACCTGCCCGGCCACGCGGGACGGGCGATGATGTCCCTGCACGGGGGCAGCGACCTGCTCAGCCCCGGTGCCGGTGCGGCAGTCCTCGTGGGGTGGGCGGTTGTCGTACTGGGCGTGGGAGCTCTGCGCCTGACCCGCAGCGACGTCTGACCCGAACGAGAGAGAACGATGAAGAGCGGACGCCCCCAGACCCGCCCGGACCGGTCTGCCGGTTCCTGGCACGGATACGGCGGGCGCTCCGCTCTTCCGGGCTTCCTGCGAAGCGGCGCCGCCAGGGTCCGCGCGTTCGACCGACGCGTTCCGGCCGTGTGGGACCTGGTAGTCGTGGCCGTGTTCTTCCTCATCGGCCTGCCCGACGCCCTGGCAGCCGGTCCCTTTCAGCCGCAGTTCCTGGACATCGATCCCGGTGAGCGATCCGCAGCGGTGGCTCTTGCGGTGCAGATTCCCCTCATCGTCCCGCTGTGGTGGCGGCGACGCGCTCCTCTCGTCGTCACGGCCGTGATCGTCGCGGTGTCGTTCGGCCAGTGGATGCAGGGCGTGTGGCTCAGTGGCGGCATCGCTGTCGTGCCGGCGCTGTTCAATGTCGGACTGCACGCGCGGCCCCGTCAGAGTCTGTGGGCCTGGGCGGCTACGACGGCAGCGCTGGTGGCTTCAGGCTTCCGCTTCCATACCAGTGTCGCGGGCCTTGCCACCCTCGTCGGGCTCATCACTGTGGCCGCCCTGACCGGCCTCGCGCTGCGAGGCAGCCTGATGCACATCACGGCACTCGAATCGCGGGCCGAGGAACTCGAAGAGGACCGGCGCCGAAGCGCCGAGCGGGCCGTCACCGCGGAACGCGCGCGCATGGCCAGAGAGCTGCATGACATCGTCGGACACAATCTGGCAGTCATCGTCAGCCTCGCCGACGGCGCGGCCCACCTCGCCGAGTCCCACCCGGCCGCGACCGCGCGGGCCTCGCGGCTGATCGCTGACAGCAGCCGTCAGGCGCTCACCGAGCTACGCCGCCTCGTCGGCGTCATGCGCGGGCCGGACGACAACGGTCCGGAGCTGGCCCCCCAGTCCGGCCTCAACGATCTGCCCGCCCTCGCGGATCGGGTCCGCGCCACCGGCAGTCCCGTACGCCTCAACCTTCCCGGCAACACGGACACGATCACTCCCGGTCTCCAGCTGGCCGCCTACCGCATCATTCAGGAAGCCGTGACCAATGCACTCAAACACGGCACCCTGAATGCCCCTCTCACTATCGACGTCCGACGGGACGCCGAGCGCGTCGAGATCACCGTCACGAACAGCGGCCCCCACACCCACACCACCCACACACCCACACCCGGCGGGGGCGTGGGGCTGATCGGAATGAAGGAGCGGGCCGCTCTCTTCGACGGCGTCGTCGCCGCCGGCTCCGCCCCCCACGGAGGGTGGACCCTGCGCGCAACCCTGCACGACTCACCCACGACGCGCGCCCACGAGAGCGAGCCCTTGTGACCACGGTCCTGATCGTCGACGACCAGCCGCTCCAGCGCATGGGCTACGCCATGCTCCTGACCAACCGCCCCGACGTCACCGTCGTCGGTGAAGCCGAGAGCGGTCTCCAGGCCGTCCGGATGACCGCAGACCTGAGACCCGACGTGGTCCTCATGGACGTACGCATGCCCGGTATCGACGGCATCGAGGCCACCCACCGCATCGTCGCCTCGGGCGCACGCAGCCACGTCATCGTGCTGACCACCTTCGACCTCGACGAGTACGCCTACGACGCACTGCGTGCCGGTGCCAGCGGCTTCCTCCTCAAAGACGCCCGCCCCGAAGAACTCCTCGCCGCCATCCACTCCGTGAGCGCCGGCGACGCCGTCATCTCCCCACGGATGACACGCCGCCTCCTCACCACCCACCTCCTGCAGAAACCCGCCGCAGCCGGCGCTCCCCAGCCGATGCCGTACGAACTCAGCGCCCGTGAACACGACGTCTTCATCGCAATCGCTCACGGCATGTCCAACAGCGAGATCGCGCAGCACCTGCACCTGACCGAATCGACCGTGAAAAAGCACGTCAGTAACCTCCTCGCCAAAATCGGCGCACGAGACCGCGTCCAAGCCGTCATCGCCGCGTACGACCTCGGGCTCGTCACCCCACGAACTCAGCGAAAGGACCGCCCGTAGGCGACTCCACGCCACGGGCCCGAACATCGAGGTTGGGGCACACCTCTAGGGGCCCGCGACATCCCACGGCCACCGGGCAGCAGAGACGAGCTGAGGATGCGCCGCGACTCATAAGACTGAGCCGTGCGCCATCGCCGCGAGACTGCGAGAAACACCCTGGTCAGAAGCACGGCCTATGTCACGCTGCGCGAAAACGTACAGCAGGCCGGGAGGGCCGGTGTACCCAAGGATAGGCGCGACCCGACCGCCGCCCGTACCTCGACCTCGTGTGACTGAGCGCGGTATCCGGCCCGGAAGGACAACTCCCATGCTCAGAAACGGCCCGACGGACGCCCAGTGCAAGCTTGCCCACCCGTTCGTGTCGAGTGAAGAAGCCCGCCCCCCTCCCGCTCTGGGGGGGGGAGGGATCACCGCAGCGGAAGAGCGCCAGGCACCTGCTCGTCCATGGTTGCGATCAACCGGTCGAAGACCATCTACTCCTCCCCGGCACGGACCGCAGCAAGCTCTTCGCGGGACTGGCCGTCGGATCGTTGGCGACCGGCCGAAATGGTCCTTCCAGTGCTGAGTACCAGCTACTGAGATCGAACACGCCCCACTCGGCGAATAGTGGCGACTAGTTCGGCCTGGACGTAGATCCCACTGCCCCCACCCGACGCCCCGGGGGCAGAACCATCGGGCAGGGTGAGCAGGCCGATGTCCGTTGGCTCGACGGATACTTCGATGAGCTTCCCGTGGGCGAGTCGGTCCCGCTCCTCGCCGTAGCCGCCGCAGAAGGCCACCCGATCGCCGTGAACGGCCACCGCCTTGACACCCCGTACCTGGTTCGCCCACACCCTCACGGGCCGCTCGGGACGGTCGGTGCGTATCTCGACGAGCGGGAAGTCTGTGTATGGGCACGCCCAGGCGGCGGTACCCGACACATTCAGGGCGTAGCAGTCGAAGAGACCGGGGATTCGGGCGTCGCCTGACGCCCAAGCGAACCGAACACTCGCGCTCGAAGGCAGGCACTCACCGGTCCGCACGCCGGTCGGCGCGCAGTTGGGCAAGGAGTTCGGCCGGAGCTCCCGGCGCGGTGCATAGGGGGTGACGGGTGCGTGGTCGGGCTGCGTGCTCATCGCCTGTTCCTCCCTGCAGGTCGTACGCCACGGTACGCGCGCCGGGTAGCCGTGGATGCGGGCATCGACGGATCCACTTCTACCCGGGGCAGAGCACGAGCGACGGTCTGGACAGGCCCTGGTGGGCGCGGAGCGAACTGATCATTTGTCAGCCCTGTCTGGCAGCATCTGCGTCCGTGCCAACTACTACCTTCGGCCCTGCCCCGTCGGGTCCTGCAGGAGCCCTGCCACCCCGGACGGGACCGTACCCCCTGCCCGAACGGCTGACCGACTTCTGCCGAGCTGACCAGTACGACAAGCAAAAGAAGTCCTGGCAGCTTCTAACCCAGCAGTGGCGCGCTGCCGTGGCCGAATCCCTAGAACATCTACGAGTGACAATCAATCTGCAACGTGAGTCCAGCCAGCGCATACGGGAGGAGATCCTCGCTGTCGTGCGGGCAGCGAAGGACCCCCGAACCCTGTCGGTGGCAAACATCGGTGCACTGAACGCCCAGTGGGCCGATGCGGCCGATGCCTCCAAAGTCGGCGCACGCGATGGAACGCCGAGGATCTGGCGCTGCACCGTGACACCCGCCCACGGCACCTGGCTGGCCCCACCAAAGGACAGGAGCCGCTCCGATCGACCCAGCATGTGCCCGAGGTGCTCGGGTGCCGCACCCCGATCTGGCGAACTACCGGCATTCGAATGCTCTGTCGCAGCGATCTCGGCTCTCGCCGCCGAACTTCACCCCATCTCCGGCGACGCAGCATCGATCAGCTACGGCAGCAACACTCCCGTGACGTGGTGGCATCAGGTGCCAGCCGTCAGGCCGGGGACCGGAGAGTGGTACCTGACCACACACACCTGGGATCAGCCGCCCAAGAGTCGTACTGGCATGCGAGCAAAGGGCATCAAACCCGCCGGCATCAACGGCTGCCCGGTGTGCAACTCTGATCAGGCCGACCAGTCGAACAGCCTCGCATCCTGGTACCCAGAACTCGCTGATCAGTGGGTCAGTGGGCTCGAGGGCCGCACCCCGCAAAACACGCCAGTGGGCTCGAAGATCGAAGTGACCTGGCGGTGCATTGCCGGCAAAGGGCACCGCGACTGGACCGCGCCCCCGAACCGCCGCACCGCGAAGGCACTACGGTCCGGCTGCGAGTTGTGCAGCAAGAACGTCTCGAACAAGGCCACGGCCTTGTTTCACGAACTGCGAACTCACCTTCCCGACCTCGAACTGGAAGCCCCGATCCCGCTCGCCCCGCAGCCCGGCCATCGCTATCACGGTGCACGCGTCGACATGTGGGAGGAGGCACTGCGACTGATCGTGAAATTCGACGGCTGGAAAACCCATGGACCAGACGGCCTGCGCGACCGGTCGGAGAGCGACCGCGCCAAGACCCAGCGGCTCACCGCCGCGGGGCAGACGGTGATCCGGGTCAGGGAAGACCTTGATCCAGTAGGTCCGCACGATGTCGTCGTCGGGGCGGGCTGGCCAGCATGGAAGACGGCACTCGCGGTGCTCATACGCATTAAAGCACTCGGCCTTCACCCACTGCCCGATCTCTCCGCCTATGCCGAACGCGGGGCCGACGCCGCCGCAGCGGACACGGAGAATGCGCTTTTGGGGAAGCGTTACCAGCCTCGGCGGTTCCTCAAGCCAGCGAAGGCCGCAGTCGGCCTGCGCCAGCTGAACGACGTACCTCCACATCCGAACAGCTGGTTGGCACCAGCTGGTCCTCCCTACGCCAACCCGAAGAAACGAGCGGGATCGCTGCGGGACTGCACCTGCAAGTGCGGAACTCTCGTCACGGGACTCAGGCAGGCAGAAGTGGCCCGCGGCATCCCTATGAGCTGCGGCAACCACACCGCCGAGTTCCGTGCAGCCGCCCACAAGCACGCCGACCCGAACCTCACCAAGGCGGCACGACGCTGGGCCAAGGACGCGGGAGTCGAGGTCAAAAACAACGGACCCTTGGACGCCCAGGTTCTAGCCTCCTACCAACTTCACGCTGCCTGTCTGACCAAACACCTGGGGCCGGACAATCTCATTCCTCAGCAAGCAGTCGAGCAGTGGGCGGCAGAACAGCAGATCGAATCGAAGGCCCGGGGCCGGCTGCCTCGCGATACTTGGCTCGACTTCACCGCCAGCCTCCTGCAAGAACGCACGAAATGACACGTCGGCAAGGTCAAGGTGTCTCACAACCAGCTGAGGGGGAACCGCCCACAGACGCCTGGCCGTCAGCACCTACATCTGGACCCGCATCACCGAAGGCGAGCCCGACTTCGCGCCCAGCCCACCGCACATCGCCCCCGACCCCGGCCCCGCACTACGCACCGTCTGGACCCGGGAGCGACACAACGTCTTCCACTGACTCCACACAACTGACCACCACCCTTACTACGGCGCCCTCAAGCCACTACTCGAAGACCACGCCGAGCACTTGGCCAAGGAGATCGACAGATACTGAGCCTGAGCGTGATGGGCAAGGTCAGGACCGCGCGGTCCGGAACGCCAGATACCGGCTGAAGGCTTCGTTGCTGTCGGGGGTGAAGCGCCACTCCAGCAGGGCCGACCGCAGCCCCGGCTCGGTCAGCCAGCCATGCCAGGCGACCTCATCGGGATCGGGGACCACGGAATCAGGCACCACGGCTTCGTGCACGCCGAGCCAGTGAGGGCTCAAGCCGCTGCGGTTGATGAACGTGAACAGCAGCCGGGGCAGCGCACGAATGCCCAGCTCTTCAGTCAGCTCCCTCGCGGCGGCCTGTTCATAGGACTCACCGATGTTTGCGGCGCCACCGACCTCGACCTCATAGAGCCCGGGGAAGCGCGATACCTGCTCCGACCGCCGGTGGACGAGGATCCGTCCACGCTCATCACGACACACCGTCACGGCGACTCGGTGCAGCCACCCCTCCCGGATGGCCTGCCGGCGGCTGACCACCATCCCCAGCAAACGATCTTGATCGTCGACACGCTCCACCAATTCATCCACGACGCACACCCTGGCAGAGCCCACTGACAACCCCTTCTCCGAGCCCGCAGAGCCGACCCAGGAGAACCAGAACTAGGAGGCCGGACACGGATGACCACAGTTGTCGAGCTGTCGCACTCAGGCTCAACCGCCCACAACACCGTCGGTGACAACCAGCCTGGCAGGACGTCCATGGCGCGGGCGCGCTCTTCGGTGGCCAGAGCGCTGACGGTGGACTGTAGGGCGTCAGGAGCGGGTTCGTCGGTGAGGCAGAGCCATCCGATCGCGGCGGCGAGGCGGACAGCTAGGGCCTCAATGTTTCCTCAGATGCGGTACGCGCCCGTCGGCACGCCGTGGACAACCCCGTACGGGGTCAGGGCGATGACGCCGACACCACGCGAGAAGGTCTCCGGGCCGATGCTGAGCGGGCCACCCCCAAGCGATTGGGCGATCTCGGGTGCGAGGTCGAACGCGGCCCACTTCCACTCGTCCGCATCGTCCTCGGATTCGAGCGCGGGGTCCCATACCGGCTGAAGGCCAAGCTCCCCTCGACGCGTCCGCTCGAACGGCAGGGGATCGCCCAGAGTCAGCAGTTCGTCATCACCGTCGCCGGTATCGCAGTAGCGTCGGATCACCGTGCCGTGTTCGGCGACGAGCCAAGCGGAGCCATCGCCCGAAGCGCCGTAGTAGTACGCGGGCACGTCCGTAGCGTGAGCTACGCAGAGTGCAGAGCCTCAGGACGTCCTCGCTGCGTTCCGCGTCGCAGGGGTCGCACCACGCGCCGAGCACGAAGGTCCAGCCGTCGAGTTCAGGGGTGACGAAAACCCTGGTGAAGCCGTCATGACTACCTGGCTCGGCGTCGTGTCCGTCAGAGTCCACGATGTCGTTGCCGAGCGCAAAGGTCACCGGTCTTGAGTCCGTGAGTCCCGTGCACTCAGCGGCGGCAATTACCCGGCGCCGGCTCCGGGGCCAGACAGACGGTGCTCATCGAGTACACCGAGGACGGCGAACTCGACCTCCGGCGATCGATACAGCCACCGGCCATCTGCTGCGCTACACCGGTGATGGCAAGGACGGATTCAGCGCGGCCTCGGACCGCGGTGGAAATTGGGCGCTCTTGTGCAGGGGTAGAAGTACATCTTTGTTCTCCGATGGATCGGGACACTGCGCTTCGTGACTGCCGCGGATACGTTCCGCGAGTTGCCGTATGCGTTCGGTCACGCCACCATGGAGGTCTCGTCCGGAGGCCGGACCGGCCGGTCCGCCGCCGTGGACAGGAGGGGTTCGGCATATGGCCAGGTACTTCGAGAACGATGCCGGCGAACTCGTCCCCGACGCGCTGTCCGGCTTCGCCCGCGCCCACGCCGACCTCGTGGCGTACGACCCCGATGACGGGTTCTTCACCGCCCGGCACTCCTCACCGGCCCGCCGGGTAGGGCTCCTGTCAGGTGGCGGCTCGGGGCACGAACCCCTGCACGCCGGGTACGTCGGCGCGGGCATGCTCGATGCCGCCTGCCCCGGGAGGGTCTTCGCCTCTCCGCACAACCGGCAGATCTTCCGGGCGTCGCGCGCGGTTGCAGGGCCGGAAGGCGTCCTGCACATCGTGAAGAACTACACCGGCGACCGGATCAATTTCGGTATCGCGGCCGAACGGCTTGCCGCCACGGGCATCACCTGCGCACGGGTCCTCATCGACGACGACCTGGCCTCCGACTCCGAAGCGATCGCCGCAGGCCGCCGTGGCACAGGCGCCACGATGCTGGTCGAGAAGGTGCTGGGCGGCGCCGCGGACACCGGGATGGGGCTCGAAGGGCTGGTGGAACTCGGCACCGCCCTCGCGGGCCGGTGCCGGACGCTCGCCGCCGCCTCCGCCGCCCACACCGCACCGGCCACCGGCGAGCCGGCGTTCGGGCTGCCGGCCGGGGAACTGGAGTACGGCGTCGGGATCCACGGCGAGCGCGCCGATCGCACCAGGAGCCAGGGCTCCGTGGGCGCGCTGGTGGAGGACATGGCCGACGCCCTGCTGGACGCGTTGCGCCCCGGGCCCGACGATCCGGTCGTGGCGCTGGTCAACGGCCTGGGGTCGGTCACCTCGCTCGAGCTGTACGGCATTTTCGGTGAACTGGGCCGGGTCCTTGACGCCCGGCGTGTACGGCTCGCACGCCACCTCGTCGGCGACTACGTGACCGCGCTCGACATGCGGGGCTTCTCCCTGACCCTCATGGTCGCCGACCAAGACACGCTGGGCTTCTACGATGCGCCGGTCCGCACTCCGGCGTTGCGGTGGTGAGCGGCCCGCAGGCCGTCGCCCCGGCGGCCCGGGACAGGAGCAGGAGGACGGCCCCATGACGACCACTGCCGCTTTCGACGGGACACAGACCCGCGACTGGATGCGCCGCTTCGCCGATTCGGTGTACGCCACCGAGGCCGAGCTGACCGCGCTCGACCAGCAGGCGGGGGACGGGGACTTCGGGACCAATCTCGCGACCGGGGTCCGGGCCGCCGGACTGCTGCTCGACCGTACGGACGAGTCGGCCGGACCTGCGGAGACCCTTGGCATCATGGCTACCGCCTTCCTCGACGAGATCGGCGGGACCAGCGGCCCCCTGTTCGGTCTGCTGTTCCAGGCGCTGAGCAGGGCCGCCGCAGGCTCCGGTCCCGATCTGACGACGGCCGCACTCGCCGATGGCACCGCCGCAGGCCTCGCTGCCATCCGCCGTGTGGGCGATGCGTCCCCCGGCGACAAGACGCTGGTCGACGCGCTGGATCCGGCCGCGGCCGCACTGCGGGCGGCGGGAACCGAGCCGCCCGCGACCGCCCTGGCCACAGCGGCGGACGGCGCCTGGCAGGGCGTACGGGACACCGCGTCCCTGTCGGCACGCATGGGCCGGGCCAGCTATCTCGGTGACCGGGCGACAGGCATACCTGATCCCGGAGCGGTGGGCATCGCCCTTTTCTTCGCCTCCGCAGCCGGCGCCGTACCCGCCCTGGGGCCTCATCTTCGGCCCACCGGCTGACCGCGCCCGCGCCCACGCCGAGAGGAGTGGGCGCTCTATTCCCCGATCCGGCTGCGGGCCCAGCGCACCAACTCCGGGTCGGCAAGGCTCTCGACCCACAGGTCTGCCTGCTCCGCCTCGGGTCCTGGCGGGCAGGGGCCCAAACCGATGACGCGGAGGCCTGCCCGGCGAGCGGATTCCATGCCCGTGAGCGAGTCCTCCACGGCCAGTGCGTCCTCGGGCGGCACACCGCAGAGGCGGACGGCCACGCTGTAGACATCGGGCTCCGGTTTCGGCCGTACGTCCTCGCCGGCAACCACGACGTGGCTGAAGGAGCCGAGGAGTCCGGCCCGGCCGAGGCACGATTCCACCGTCGTCCGGGGGCAGTTGCTCGCCACCGCCAGGGGCAAATGCCGAGCGGCCAGCCGGACCAGGGCGGCGGCTCCCGGCATGGTGACGGGGTCCTCGTCGACCAGCGCCGTGAAGGTGGTGAGGAGTGTGGACGCCATGTCGCCTGCGAGGTCCGGCTTCCCGGTCTCATCGGCCATGAGCGCGCCACACTCGGTGTAGTGCACGCCCTTGGCACGGTCGGCGAATCCGGCCGGAGGCTCGAGGCCGAAGGCCCGGAAGGTGGCGTTCCGAGCCTCCTGCCAGTGTCGTTCTGTGTCCATCAGGGTCCCGTCGCAGTCGAAGACGATGGCTGACGGGGACCAGGCAAGGAAGTTTCGAGCTTTCATGTGACTGCCGTTCTCGGAGACTGCGCCGACCGTTTCGGTGCACGGGTGCACGGGTGGCAGAGAGGTGCCGGGATGCGGGTGCCGATTGCGCAGCGATGAGGGATCCGCACGAATGGGCACGGCTACTGCGACCGCGGGCACGTCGCTGAGCGCGTCGTGGCGGACGTGGATCGTCGTTTTCGGCTCGAGCCGAAAACATCATGACCGTTACGTTATTTCGCCTACCCGGTTTCCGCAATCACCAATTCGAGTGCATGGAATTGCCCCGGTCGCCGGCGACCGGGGCACGCCAACGAACCGGAGGAAAAAGCCGCAACACCCACAGCCCGAGCAACGTGCCTGGTGAGCGGCACACCCGGTGGCCCACGACGTCACGAGGGGCGCCGTCATGCCCCTCGCACGAAACACCCCTCCCCCGGCCGGGCGACGGATTGTGTGAACGCACGTCCACACGCACACAACTGACGAATAATAAGATCTTCGCGCGATGCGACTGCACCCCTCATAGGGAGGGTCCGCATTTCCTCGCCATAGCGATAGAACATTCGAGCGAAGGTGGAACGCACATGCAGGACAGAGCCCGGGCAACCCGCAAGGCACTGCTGGAATCAGCAGCACATCTATTTGCCGAACGGGGGTACGCGGGAACGAGTATCAATGACATAAGTGATCACTCGGGGAAAACCAGCGGCGCGATCTATTTCCATTACTCGAGCAAGGAGAAGCTGGCCTTGGCGGTGGCCCGGGAACATTTCGCCACCTGGCCGGAGCTCGCCGCCCCCTACGCCGCGCCCGGAATCCCCCCGCTGGAGAAGCTGGTCATCCTGAGCCTCGATGTCGCGCGCTCCCTCAGCGAGGACGTCGTGGCGCGCGCGGGCGCCCGGCTTTGGGCGGAGCGTCGATGTATCGACGCAGTCGTGCCCACGCCGTTCGATGTCTGGTCCCTGGCTGCCACCCGACTCCTCGCCCAGGCCCGAACACGAGGTGAGCTTGCGGCCGACGTGAAACCGTCGGCCGCGGCCGTGACACTCGTGTGCGCGTTCTTCGGGCTCTGCACACTGACCGACGACCTGCCGGGCGGGCGGGACCGGGGGGAGCAGTTCGATCAGTGGTGGCTGCTGACACTCAAGTCCCTTCAGGCGAAACCGGATCCGGCCGGTCTGCTCGCCCGTGCGCGGGCGTGGATCCCCGCACGGCCGTAGGGCACAGCACCCAGCCCACCAGACCCGTCACACGCAGCAACCCAGTCGGAATGCCGCAACCTCACGAAAGGTGTCTTGGCCGGGCTGCTTTCGGCTGCGGCGCGGCGGCCAGGCTCTACCTGCCCTACAGGATCAGCTCGTCAGCAGGGATCTCGAGCCGGCACACCGGTCTCGATGCCATACAGATCACCCCGACCCACCACCCCCACCATCGGCTGAAGGCCATCTCCGCCCGACCTGGACAGAGTTTGAGGCCAGGCTGGTTACGTGGGCCGTGGGTGGCTTCGGTCACTTCAATGGGCAGCAATTGTTTGCCCGTTCGGTCAGCATTTGATGATCTCGGCACTCATGGATGTTCACGAGAATCAGTTGTGGTTCACTCTCCGTGGAGCTTGCACGCTGAGTAACAGTGTTGGGTGAGCGGGCCGCAGGGAAGTTGCCTGGAATTGACGCGTACCCGGTGGGGTGGGGCTGACAGGTCGGCCCGCGGAAGAAGTGGTGCCCTGGTTAGAGGAGTTGCTGTCCCAGTCGATTGCGGACGTAGCGGTGCTGTCTGTCGATGTGACCGGCGAGGCAGTACGCATAGAGGCTCGAAGCACGGTGACTGGGGCCACCCGTCCCCGACGCGGGCTCTGGTCACGGCGGGTTCACCACTCCCACCCGCGCTTCCCGGCTGATGTGCATAGCGATGGCAGACGGGTTGCTCTCTGTTTACGCGTCCGCAGATTCCTCTGCCCGGTCACCTCGTGCGGGAAGAAGACCTTCGCCGAACGGTTGCCAGGCTTGACTCGTCACTACGGTCGGCTGACCGAGCACCCTGCGGTCGGCGTCGGCCACGGTCGCACTCGCACTCGCACTCACCGGTTGGCCGGTGCCCGACCGGTGAACATGATCGGGATTTCCGTGAGCGCAACACGGTGCGGCGTGTTGCGAAAGTCCTGGTCCCGCTGGGGCTGGCCGATGAGGGCAACGTTGTCAGTGGTGCGATGCATGATCGGTGCATCAGTTTCTCGTGGAGGAGGGAAGCACCATGCCGATCACGCATCAGCAGGTAGCGGGACACGAGTTTCTGCAGCAGATGTACGACGACTCGTACTTCCCTGATCACGTGGTCGATCAGGGGAAGGCAATCCTGCTGCGGCTGTGCGAGCGCATTGAGGACGAGCAGCCCGCGACCTGGAGGCCTTGTACGTGCTCACCGAGGCTGCGACGGAGGAGTTCAACCTGCTGGACGCGGAGTTCGTGGCAGCAGGGAGCGAGATCGAGACGGTTGCGCGGGAGTGGATCTGTGACGATTTTCGCTTCGTCGCGTCGGCATACGGGTTCACGGACGCGGATGCGGAGGAGCTGACCGCGGGCCGGGACTGGTGAACGAGGACGGGGAAGCCCCCGCTGATCAGAGCCACTCGTAGAGAGCTGCGATCAGCACGGTCGCCTCGTAGCGGACGACGAGCCTGTCGTACCGCGTGGCGACCGCGCGATGCCTCTTGAGGCGATTGATCCCACACTCGACCGCGTGACGCTCGCGGTGGTCGACCCGGTCGAAGCGTGGCGGCCGACCGCCGCGGGAGCCGAGCTTGAGGTCGTGGAAGGGCGCCCACAACCGGCTGCGCATGTGGGCGGCCAACGGCACCTGGGAGAGGGTCTTCACCACCCTGCTCGCCCAGGCCGACGCCGAGGGCGACATCGATTGGGTCATCGCGGTCGACTCCACCGTCGTCCGCGCGCACCAGCACGCCGCCGGGGCCCGTCAAAAGGGGCTCCAGCCGGTGAGCCGGACGACCATGCCCTCGGACGCTCCCGTGGCGGACTGACCACCAAGATCCACCTCGCCGCCGACAGTCGCTGCCGACCGCTGGCCTTCGTGCTCACGCCCGGACAGGCCGGGGACGCACCCGCGTTCTCCGCGGTCATGGCCCGCTTGCGGGTGCCCCGGCCGCTCGGTCGGCCCAGGATTACGCCGGACGTGGTCCTGGCCGGCAAGGCGTACTCGTCCCGCGCGATCCGCACCCATCTTCGCCGACGTGGGATCCGGGCCGTGATCCCACAGCCCGCCGACCAGGCCGCCAACCGCAAGCGTCTCGGCAGCCGAGGCGGCAGACCACCGGCCTTCGACCGCGACGCCTACAAGCAGCGCAACACGGTCGAGCGGTGCATCAACAAGCTCAAGCAGTGGCGCGGACTGGCCACCCGCTACGACAAAACCGCCACCATCTACCTCGCCGGACTCCACCTCGCCGCCATCTTCATCTGGTCAGCAAGGTGATGTCAGTCGAGCTGCCTAGACCCAGCCTTCGTCAAGGTGAACCGTCCAGGTGTCTCCCACTGCCCGGTGCAGTTCAACCAAGACCGCCACATTCGCGATGGCCGCTGGCGCGTCGGACAGCCGCAGTGGGGAGTCAGGAACGCCGCTGCGCAGGTAAGTGGGCAGCTCGCCGTTGCAGTTGAAGGTGTGAAGCGGCAGGGGACCGGCGTCGAACCACCCGGGACAGTTCTCTTCCGCCCACGCAGCAGCGGCATCGACACGATCCACATGCGCCAGCAGGTGCTCCGGAGCAGGACCATCGCTGAAGTGCACGAGGAAACCGTGAGCGTCCACTGCCCACCAATCCCACGTGAATCCAGGCCGAGGGTGCCGCAGGATCGTCGTCATGCAGCCACCGTATCCAGGCTGCACAAAGACCGGTGAGGATGATCCGAAGGAAACGGCCTAGGCCGGGCGGGGTGCGTGACGGTTCGCGACCCGACCCGACTCAACCTGACTCGACTCGACCTTCGACGGTCACTGCGCAGGGGAACTGCACGCATGCTGTTCGATGCCGTTCTCTGGTCCTATTGAGCAGTTCGGGACGGAGACCGGGGAGGTGGACGCGTGCCAGCTGAGAATCCAGCCGCCCGTAAGTGCCGCCGCGCCGCCTGCCAGGGCGATTGCGCCGCCTGTTCCGATGCCTGCGGCCACCGCGCCGAAGCAGGCCGGCCCGACGCCCTGCAGAGTCATGCTGCCGGAGCCGAGCAGGCCGAAGGCCTGGCCCTGGCCATCTTGCGGCAGGGCGTCCAGGAACGGCCGTTGCAGGCCGAGACCGTAGGCGAATCCGAAACCGCAGAGCAGTAGCAGACAGGACGAGACGCCGACTCCGGGCTCGGCAGCAAAGCCGACCAGTGGCAGTCCCATCAGCGCAATCAACGGGACTACCAGTCGCTCCCGGGTGGGTGGCCGTAGGAGTCGGCCCACCAGCAGGTCACCGACAAGCATGCCGACCGGCAGACAGCCCATCAGCACCGCGTACCAGCCGGGTGCGAAGTGGCGCGCTCCCGCGTAGGCGACGATCAGGCCTTCCGCGCCCGCTACGAATGCGGGCGGCAGCCACTGGGCCAGCATCAGACGTCGCACCTTCTGTCCGTGCAGCAGCAGGCCGGCAACGTGCAGGCTTGCCCGGACGGTCCCGCCATCGCGCGAAGCGCTGCCGGGTGTGCCGCCGAACTCTCCCGGCTTCAGCCGGGGCAGCCGGGTGCGGATGGCGAGCGCGCAGCCCAGGTAGAGGGCGGCGCTTACCGCGAGCGCCCGGTGCGGGCCGAGTACCGCGACGGCCGCGCCTCCCAGTGCCAGACCGAACAATTGGGCGCCGGAGCCAGCGATGTTGTTCAGTGAACGGCCCAGTACATAGGCGTCGCCCTCAAGCCACTGCGCGACCAGCCGACTCGACGCGCCGCTGAACACCGGTGTGGCGAGGGCGACCAGCGCCACGACGCCGAGGCTTGCCGCGATCGGCATCCGCACGAGGGCGAGCAGGAGGGCGGCGGCGCACTCCAGGGCGTAGCCGCCCGCGATGAGCGCGCGGGGCGGCAGTTGGTCGGCCAGTGAGCCCAGCAGCAGCGAGCCGAACAGCTGCGGGACAAAGCCGATACCGAAGGCCAGCGCACTCAACAGCGCGGAGCCGGTGGCCGCGAAGACCAGCACCGAGAACGTGGTGATCCGCAGCGAGCCCGCAGTGATCGCGACGGTGCGGGTCGAGAAGAGCAGCCGGAATCGCGGCTCGGCCAGCACCTCCCGGTAGGTGGCGCGGTGGTTGCCCTGCACGGGTTCGGCTGTTGGGGTCATGCCGCCCAGCCTCGCCGTGCGCCCACGCCACTCACCAATGATTCGTCCCTGGACGAATCTGAACAGACGGCCCGCGATAGCGTGGCAGGGTGCTCCGCTTCGAAGTCTCAGTCGAGGACCTGCTGCGCAGCCGCTTCGCTCTGTCGCCCGCGCTGGACCTCTGCTTGTTGCTGCGTTCCCTCACCGGCCAGGGCCGGCCGCTGCCGCGAGCCTGGGCCGCCCGGCTCCTGCCGGCCTTCGAGCGGCTTCGCCGCGAGACCGAGTTGGACGCCGTCCTTGCTGTGCAGGCCCCGCTGTCCGGGCCGAACTTCGTCGCCCCGCCTCCGCGCGGTCTCAACCAGACCTGGGCGGACGACCTGGCCGTGATCAGGGCCACGCCGCTGGAGGCGGCCCGCCACGAATTCGCCACCACCGCGACCGGCCCGTCCGCCCGTGATCCCCGCGTACGCGCGGTGCTGGACTCGACGGACGTCGTCTCCAGGATCGCCGAGGCGATGGACCATGCGTGGCACGAACTGCTCGCCACGGACTGGCCGCAACTGCGCGCGATCTGTGAGCGCGATGTCGTGCACCGGGTGGGTGTGATCGGCGAACACGGATGGGCCACGACCATCGAGAGCCTGCACTCGGGCGTCGTCTGGCGCGCCGGCGGTATCGAGATCGGCTTCTTCCGAGGCGGAACAGTCCGCCTCACCGGCGACGGGCTGCTGCTGATCCCTTCGGTCTTCGTCGGGAACATCGCCGCCCACCTGGAAGACGCCTGGCCCAGGACCTTGGTCTATCCCGCCCGCGGCACCGCCGCGCTGTGGGGCGAACAGGAGACCGTCCCCCGACCGGACGCGCTGACGGCCCTGGTCGGCAGGGCCCGAGCCCGGCTGCTGCTGGCGCTGGACGCCCCGGCCAGCACCAGCCACCTCGCCCGAAGCCTCGCCATGGCACCCGGCGCGGTAGGAGATCACCTCGCCATCCTGCGAGGCGCGGGGCTGCTTGTCCGCGCCCGGTCCGGACGGTCGGTGCTCTACCGGCGCACCCCGCTCGGTGAGGCACTGGTCGGCGGTTCGGGGTGAGGGCTCGGAGCGGCACTGCTTCTGAGACGCCGCCAGCAGATGATTGCGCAGTCGAGGGTGCGGAAACCTGATGGAGGTCGGCGCGGACTTCCCAGCGGATACGCAGTCGGCGGAACCCGCGCAGAAGTGCGAAGGGCGCTTCGACGACCCAGCGGTTGTTGCCCGGGCCGCTTCCGTGCTCGGTGCCACGCCGGGAGATCAGCGGGCGGATGCCCAGCTCACGGCTTGGATGAGACTGCCGACGCCTCCGGTCCCTCCCCGCAGCTCCTGGCCCGCCGGGCTGTCCCGGACGCCCCTTCAGCTTCCGCTGCGCGTCCCAGGCATGCCGCGCCCCGCGGCTGTCGCCGTCACGCCTGGGCTGCGCTCGCCGTTGACCCCGTCGCGTTCTGGGTGGCGAACCGCCGCGCGTCGGCGGCGGCGGACGCTGACACCAGTCGGCTGTATGCGGCGAGGGCGCTTGTGCCGGGACGGTCCCGAGCGGCGTCTGCCATGGCTGCCGCCACGGCTTCCGCGCCGTCGGCAGCACCGTCGACGACGACGGCCACTCGTTCGGGTTCGATCAGCTCCGTGACGGCTTGCAGGAAGTCGTCGGGGGTGATTCCCGCGAACGGGCCTGCCCCGGACCGTCGTTCCGGGGCAGACGTCGCCCGTGAGGCGCCGGCCGCTGCCGCGGCCGCGGGGCTGCCCCATTCGGCCCTGTCCCAGAGGTGCGCCTGGACCGCCTCGCGGAGGTCCTCTTCGCGCGGTGCGCGGGTGGCCAGACCGAAGACGACTTCCAGCGCCTCGACGGCGGCCTGGGGTGCCTGTTCGGCGGGGGCCTCGAACCGGAAGCGCAGCGCGGACAGCGGGCCCTCGTGAACGATGTCGCCGTGTACCGCGTATGCCAGTCCGGACGATTCGCGCAGAGTCCGGGTGAGCCGGGACGAGGGGGTTGCGGTGAGGAGGAGGCGGGCGAGCTCGAGACAGCCGAGGTCGCCCTTGTCTTCCGGCGCCCTGATGCCGATCATGACCACGCAGGGAGAGCCGGCGGCCCCGCGGCGCACTGTGAGCGCCTTGGGTGGCCCGATCGGTTTCGACGTGTACGCCGGGCGGTCCGAGGGGGCAGGCGTGGAGTGCGGGGCGTGGACAGGCGCCGGTGCTGAGCGGGCGAGGGCCCGTAGGTCGACGCGTGCGAGGTCGGCGGCGATCACCAGGTCGCGGGGGGCGTTCTGTACGCGCCGGTGGAAGGTGCGTACGGTCTCGGCGTCGATCGTCTCGGGCGCGGTGGTTGCCTGCGCCGTGCTGTCGCGTGTGCGCCGGTCCTCACCAGGAGGGAAGAGCGCGGCGTTCAGCAGGGAGGCGGACGGGTCTCCGTGGGTGCGGCGGACCGCGGTGCGGGCCCGGTGCCAGCGGCTCACGAACATGTCGATCTCGTCGGCCGTGGGGGCGAACGCCTCGACGGTTCGGGCCAGTAGGGCGAGTGCGTCGGCGAGCAGATCCGGTGTCGAGCGGAGCACGCAGCGGATCGCGTGCCGGTCCGCGTCGACGGTGAGGGTCGTGCCGAGGTCCTCCAGCCCGTCCTCGATGCTTGTCCCCCCGTCCCGGCCGCCGCCGCGCCGGAGCAGCATCGCCCAGATGCGGGCGGTGGCCTCCGGGACCGGCGGGCCGTCCGTCGTCCCGATGTGCAGCACGAGGTGGGCGACGGCGGTCAGCCTGCCCTGCAGGTGGATGGGAACCAGTTGTGTCCGGAGCCGTGTCGGTGCGGCCGGCAGCATGGCGGGGGGCTCTGCCGGTGGAACGGTCCGGGAAGGGCTCGGCGGTACGACCGGGGGCGCGGTCACGCGGCTGCCTGTGAAGTGTCCCGGGCGGGATGGTCGTAGACGAGGTATGTCGCTGAGGGCAGGTACTCCCGGGCGGCGTGCGTCACTTCTTCCTCGGTGATGTCGGCTATCGCCTCGGCGGTCGCGTAGGCCTTCCACGGGTCGCCGTGGAGGCTCAGGTGCGTGGCGAACGTCTCCGCTCGTGCAGCGGGGTCGTCGAGCCGTTCGAGCTGCTCCCGGCGAACCAGCCGAACCGCCCGCTCCAGTTCGCCAGGGGTGAGCCCATGGGCGACCGAGGTGATGATCTCCTGGACGCGCGCGCGGAGTTGTGCCCCGGTGGTCCCCGCAGTGGCGGTAGCCGATCCGAAGATCACGGAGCTGCCGTGTTCGAGGTGCCAGGCCGCTGTGAGCTCCGTGGCCGGGCGCGCGACGCGCGCGTCGCGCACGGCCCGGCGGAAGAGCCGGCTGCCCTTGCCCCTGCCGAGCACGGCCGCGAGCACGGTCGTGGCGACATGTTCCCTCGTCCCGTGCGGAGCGGTGTGGGCGAGGACGTACACCTGAGGAGGGATCCCCGGCGGGCAGACCGCCCAACGGGTCCCGCCACCGCTGGTGTCGGTGCGGCCATGTGCGTCATCGGTCCGCGCCGCGTGGCGGGGTGGGTATGCGGACGGCGGGTGCAGGGACGGGGCCGGTCCTCGGTCCACGGTGCCGAGGGACTCAATGGCCGTGTCGATGGCCGCCTCGGCCGGCAGGTCGCCGACGACGACAAGGGTGGCCCGCTCGGGCCGGTAGTACTCGCGGTGGAAGGCGGCCACTTGCTCGGGCGTCAACCGGGCGAGTGCTTTCGTGTCTCCCATCGAGACGTGCCGGTAGGGGTGAGAGAGCGGAAACGCCTGCGCGAAGAGGTGGCCGGGCGCTTCGGCGAGGGGTCCCCTGGTGCGCTCCTCCTCCTCACGCCCGATGAGCGTCAGGTGCCGGGCGAGGGCCGCCTCGTCGAGCGTGCGTGGCAGGTGCGCCATCCGGTCCGCCTCCATCGCCAGGGCCCGGGGCAGCAGGGCGGTCGGCACCGTCATGAAGAAGGCCGTGCGGTCCTGGCTGGTCGAGGCGTTGACGCCCCACGCGCCGCGGTGCTGGAGTTCGCCGAAGAAGTCCGGGTGGCCAGGCGTCCCCTCGAACATGAGGTGCTCGATGAAGTGTGCGACCCCGTGCAGCCCCGGGGGCTCGTGCCGGGACCCGACGTCGTAGCGCAGGTGGATGTGGAGTCCGTCCAGGACACGGTCCTCCTGCGCGACGACGGTCAGGCCGTTCGCCAGCCTGGTGGAGACCAGCCGGCCGTGGGGGGCGCTGTCGTGTACCCGCACGGTCAGGACCTCGCGTACGCGAAGCGCAGCGGCAGGGTGAGGCAGAGCTCCTCGCCCGGTCCGCCGAGCCGGAGAACGAGGTCCCGTGCCTCCAACTCGGCCAGGCCGCGGCGGTCCGAGGGGCGCGGGGCGGTGGGGGTGGCGTACCGGCGCAGGAGGTTCCCGTAAGGCAGGTCGGGGAGGACGAAACGGCGGGGCGTGCCGGGGTCGCGCGTGTCCTCGACCGTGACGAAATCCGGGCCGCGCCGCACTGTCAGGAGCGGGCCCGGTGGGACCGGCCAGACCGGTGCGCCGTTCTCCCGTGGCGGGTCCAGGTGGTGGAGCGGGCCCGTCGGCATGCCGTCGAGGCCGCCCTCCCAGTAGACGCGGAGGCCGACGCCCGCCGCTTCCACGAGCAGGTGCAGGAAGCGGGCGGTGGTAACCGGTTCGGCCGCGTCGAGTCGCATGGGGCGTGCGATCAGCAGACCGCGCATGCCCCGGCGGGCCTGGGCCGCCAGGGCGTCCCGGGTGTGGCCCTCGTCGGGGTCGTGAGGTGCCAGGAGGGTGGAGCGGCGGGTAGTGGAGGTGCGTTCACTCATGGTCGAGTCCCGTCGGCAGGGCCACGTACCGGCCCCCTTCGCGGAACAGCCAGCGTCTCTCCCGCCATTCCTCCAGTACCTCCGTCACCTGCTCCTCGGTCGTTCGGTGGCCGCTGGCGGTCACCTCCCGCAGCACGCCGGCGGGCGAGCGGCCCTTCCAGGTCGCCAGGAGGGTCGCGACGAGCAGGGGGTCCGTGATCCGTTCCTCCGTGGGCGCGGTGGTCCGCTCGTCCACGACGCGCAGCGCGTCGCCCTCGGCGACCGCCACCAGACGCCTGCCCTGGTGGTTGTCGCGCCACGTGTCGACGGCGGCCCGCAGACGCTGCGCGGCAGGTTCGCCGAGTCCGGCGGGTTCGCTCTCGAAGATGTAGCTGATGTCGGCGACTTCCTCGGCCGGGAGCCGGTAGACCTTTTTGAGCAGTCCGGAGGGACCCAGGTTCTCCAGGCCGAGCGAGGCGTCGTCGTAGAAGGGGCTGAAGCGGGTGAGGACCGCCCGGTAGACGCCTTCGGGCGGGGTGAGGTGCCAGAGTCCCGGCATCTGCTCAATGATCTCGTCGTAGTCGGACTCGGTTTCTCCGGGGAATCCGTAGAGGAGGTTCCAGCCGGGGAAGACGCCCACGGTGCGGCAGTCACGGAGCAGACGGACGTTCTGCCAGCCGGTCACGCCCTTGCGCATGAGGTCGAGGACGTGGGTGCTGAGGCTCTCGATGCCCGGCTGGACCTGTGCCACGCCGGCGTCGGCGAGGACCTTCAGCTGCCGCATTCCGAGGTTGGACTTGATTTCGAAGAACAGGCGCAGGTCCCAGGGTTGCTCCGCGAGCCGGGGCAGCAGCTCGCGGAGGTATCCCATGTCCATGATGTTGTCGGCGAAGACGACGTCGAGCATCTGGTGCCGGCGGACGGCGTTCTCCATCTCCTTCAGGACGCGGTCGGACGACTTCGCCCGGAACGCCATGAGGGATCCGTTCAGACCGCAGAAGGTGCAGTGGTGCTTCGCTCCCCACCAACAGCCGCGCCCGCCCTCGATCTGGATCTTGGGTTCCACGTCGGCGACGGACCGGGCGGCCGTGAAGGTGTCGAAGTAGCCGCTGAGGTCGGCCTCGGGGATGGCGTCCACCGGGACGACGGAGCGGGGCTGCGGGTTGGCTGTCGTCACACCGTCGGCGCTGCGCCAGCACAAACCGGGGATGGCGGAGAGTTCCGGCGTGGGCGGGCGGTGGCCGGGTGCGGTGGCCGCCAGCGCACGCAGCAGGGTGGGTAGGACGATCTCGCCCTCCCCACGGACCACGTAGTCCAGGCAGCCGAAGTTGCGGTGCAGAGCCGTCCCCTGCACGTCGTCGCAGTTGGCTCCGCCCATCACGGTGACCAGGTCGGGGGCGCGTTCCTTGAGTGCGCGTGCCAGCGCGAGGCTCGGCATGTTCTGGTCGAAGGTGCTGGTCATACCGACGATGTCGTAGCCGCCGTCGACAAGTTCGTCGGCGAGCCGGTCGACGAAACCGGCGCTGAGACGGTACATCTCCGCGGCGGCTTCGAGGTCGGCGCCGCCGGAGGTCGCTGCCGTGTGGAACGGGGAGCCGACGGGTTCCTCGAAGCCGTACAGGGCGGGCGAGAACACCCATTCGCCGGTAGCGACGTAGTACCCGTCGACGATGCGCCGGTAGTCGGTGCTGCCGATCCGGCCTCCGGTGCGTTCGTGAACGTGGTCGGCCCAGCGGATGTTGGCGTAGACGGTGTCGACGGCCTCGACGAAGTCCAGGTTCCGGGCGACGGGGGCGAGCGTGCTGATCGCCATCGACGGCATGTCCAGGGAGGCCCACGGCATGCACACCAGGGCGACCCGGAGGGTGCGGAGCGGTGCTCGTGAGGGGACGGGGGGAAGGCCAAGGAACTCAGCCGTGGTCATGGTCTTCAGCCCTCTCAGACGCGCGCGTTCTCGGGCTTGGGCAAGTGCGTTCCCCGGTAGTCCGCGCGCTCGATGTCCGCGCCCTCGGTGAACGCCTCGTCGAAGGGGACGTCCCATACGTACGCGGACCAGAAGTCCGCTCCGCGGAACGCCGTGCGGGCGCAGGTGCACTGGCGGAGGTCGGAGTGGCGCAGATCGGTGCGGCGCAGATCGGCCTCGGTCAGGTCCGCGCCGAAGAGGCTGGCCCTGCGCAGGGAGGCACCCGAAAGATCGGCTGAACGGAGCACCGTGCGCGCGAGGTCGGCGCTTTCCAGGTGGCTTCCCGAGAGGTCGGCCCCGGTCAGGTCGGCGCCCGTGAGGCGGGCTCCGGTGAGGTCGGCTCCGCGGAGGTCGGCACCCCGCAGGTCCATGCCGGCCCCGTGGCCCCGCAGCAGGAGCCATCCATCGACCAGAGCGACCACCCGCAGGGTCTCGTTCCCCTGGGCGACCAGGGCGAGGGTCCGCATGCCCAGGCCGAGGGCGGACACCTCGGCAGCGGATCGGGCCAGGGCCACACCGGCGGCGGGCAGCGGGCCGCAGAGCACGGGATCGGCGCCGCGGGGTCCCCGCATGCGGCTGTCCAGCGGCAGAAGAGCGCGGGTGCCGGGCTCCATCGTGCCGTCACCGGCTTCGGTCAGCACCACGTCGAGCAGGCTACGCATGGGCCCGGGTCCTTTCGGCGTCGTCCCGGAGGCCCTGATCGGGCTTCTCGGACATGAAGAAGAAGTTCTGGGTCAGCCTTCCTTCCGCGGCTTCCTCGCCGAAGAGTTCGGTGATGCCGTGGAAGAGCCGGCCGCCCCTGAAGACGACGCAGCGGTTGTACGCGAGGTCCACCTGGTGGAGGGCTTCCCACCGGTCCTCGCGAGCGGTGTCGCGCAGCACGTACCGCTGGTCGAACTCCTCTTTGCTGCGGCAGCCGAGGCGTGCCAGCTCCTCGGGTCCGGGCGCCCGGTCCAAGCCGGTGGGAAGGTGCCGGTAGAAGCCGAGTCCGCCCCGAGCCCGGTCAGGCGGGGTGAGATAGACCACCGCGGTCCAGTCGACGAAGTCGAGGTGCACCCGCGTCCGACCGACATCCGCACCGGTCGCCACCCGGAACTTGCCGAAGACCCAACGGCTCGGGTCGTGGTGGACCGGCGTGCCGACGATCTCGGCGAGTCGACGGGCGTGCCCGTCGCCGGCGAAGGCCTTGGCACTCTCCTTGCCGGGGAAGTTCGCCGCTTCCCCGAAGTCGCGGTACTCGGCGGCGAGGGCCATCTCCCGCACCCGGTCGGGGTCCTGGTAGAAGTTCTCGACAACCAGCAGGTCGCCATCGAGTGCGCGCTCGACACGCGGCGCGGTCACCGGGCCACACCTTCCATACCGGCGGGCATCGCTCTGACGGCGGACGGGACAGGAATGACCTCGTTGAAGAAGAAGTTGTGAGTGATGCGGGCGTTGGCGGGGCGGTCGCCCAGGCCCCCGAGCGGTGCGTGATAGAACTCGCACCCGCGGAAGAGCACCAGCCGGTTGTAGAGGGGCGCGACCCAGTCGACCAGTTCCCATTTGGACAGGTCCGCCATGTCGCGCCGGGCGACGCCCTCTTCGAACGCGTCGGCGTCGGCGTAGCCGAGCGAGCGGGCCACCCGGTCGGAAGGCGGCCGGGTGAAGCCGGTCTCGCGGTGCCGGAAGAATCCGGTGCCGGCGGACGGAGGCGCACCGGGCGTCAGATACACCATGCCGGCCCAATCGACGGCGGTGTCGGCGTGCACCTTGCTGCCGCGCCCCGTCTCCTCGGTGATCACCCGGAAGCCGCCCCAGGTGAGCCGGTCACCGTCGACGTGCACCGGCGATCCGACGGTCTCCTCGATGGCCCGCTGGAGGGCGTCCGTGCTGAGCGCCTTGCTGCTCTGCCAGCCGGGGTAGTTGTAGCGACTGGCGCTGCGGAAGTCGGAGCGGAGCGCGGCGGCGCGTACGCCGTCGGGGTCGGCGTAGAAGTCGTCGACGACGATCAGTCTGCTGCGCATCACCGGGACCTCGCTTCGTCGAAGAAGAATCGCTGGGCGAGCCGCCCGTCGGAGGGGCAGGTGCCGTAGCCGGAACTCGCGCGGTGGAAGAGGACGCTGCCCTTGAGGAGAACCAGGCGGTTGTAGACCATGGAGACCCGGGAGATCTCCTCCCACGCGTCGGGCCGCACCTTGTCCGGGTAGTAGACGTCTTCGATCCAGTGGTCCCGGTCGCGGTATCCGAGTTCCGCCGCACGGCCGTCATCGGGTGGCCCGGTCAGTCCGCTGGTGCGGTGACGGAAGAAGGAGAGGCCGCCCTGGCACCGGTCGGGAGGTGTCAGGTAGACGATGCCCGCCCAGTCGGTGTCGTCGAAGTGCGTTGTCAGCGGCGCGTTCGCTTCCTCGCCGGTGAAGGCGAAGACCCCGAAGCCCATGCGTGCGGGGTCGTGCCGCACCTGTATGCCCAGCAGTTCCGCGAAGGTGTCGGCGGTCCCGCGGCCGGCGAAGGAGTTGTATGTCTCCGCGTCGTAGGTCCGGCCGCTGTCGGTCTTCTGCGGCGACCAGTCGCCCTTCTCCAGGGCCAGGGTTCGCACCCGGTCCGGGTCGGCGTAGAAGTCGTCGACGACCTGCAGCGTTCTGTTCATCGCAGGTCTCCTTCCTCTCGTACGTCGGCGCGGCCGTGCCGGAGGCGCGGCCTGAGGAATGCAAGGAGCAGCAGGTAGCCGGCACCCGCCACCCAGTACGGGACCCGCAGGGCCTGCTCCTGGCCGAGGGGTCCGGAGGTGGCCTCCACCAGGAGGCCGCCGAGGAGCATGCCCGCAACGCTCATCCCGAAGGTGACCATGCGGAAGGTGGCGTTGACCCGGCCGAGGGTGCCGTCGGGCACGGACAGTTGGCGGAGGGTCAGGGTGCTGACGCTCCAGAAGGCGACGGCGGCCGACGCGACCGCGTAGAGGACGACAACGACCGGGACGGCCGGTACGAGGCCCACTCCCAGGAAGCAGAGGGCCATGGTGAGCAAGGCGGTGAGTAGCGACTTCTCCGTGCCGAGGCGTTCGAGCAGCCGGCGTGCGTACTGACTTCCGGCGACTCCGCCGACAGCGGCCGCCGAGAGCAGCAGCGCGTACCCGAGGGAGCCCAGGCCGAGCGTGTCCCGGACGAAGAGGACCTGGCCCGCGAGCATGGCCGCGTACAGGGTGTTCAGCACCACCGCGCTGAGCGCGAGCACCTGCAGGATGGGTTCGGCCCGGACCAGTTTCAGGCCCGCGCCGATCTCGGCAGTGAACCTACCGCGCCCGGCCGGCGTCACCACAGGATCGTCCCCACGACGACGGATCATCAGCAGGGCCGCCGCGGAGATGCCGTTGACCAGCGCGTTACCCAGGAACGGTACGGCCAGGCCCGCCTTCAGCAGCAGTCCGCCCAAGGGGCGGCCGACGAAGTCGTTCGAGAGGATCTGGCTGGCTCGAATATGGCCGTTGGCCCGGGACAGCGCCTTCTCCGGGGCGAGCAGGGGGACGGCCGTGTCGGCGGCGATGCCGTAGGCGACCTCGGTCGTCCCGAAGAAGACGGCGAAGGCTGTCAGCACCGCCATGGACACGTCGGTGGTCAGCAGCAGGAGGCCCAGGACGAGCATGGCGGCCGCGCGCAGCGCTCCGGCGGCAGCCATGAGCGCGATGCGGGGCATCCGGTCGACGACGGCGCCCATGGGGAGGGCGAACAGCAGCCACGGAAACCGCTCCGCCATCGCGACCAGCGATATCTGCAGTGCGCTGTCGGTCACGGTGGAGGCGGACCAGGTCAGGGCGATGAGGGTCATGCCGTCGGCGACACCGCCTGCGGTCAGGCAGGACCAGAAGAGCCAGAACCTCGACGGCAGTCGAGTCGTCCGGGCCACGGGCGTCTCGGTCATCGCGCGACTGCCGGCGCGGTCGTCCGCTCGAGGAGCTTCGCGGTCCACGGCCAGGCGGGCACGAGCGGGTTCGCCGCCATGGCGAGCGCCTGCGGGAGGGCGGTGCGCACCAGCCAGTCCGGCAGCTCCGCCGCCAGCTTCTCCGCCTCGTCCGCCATCCATTCCCCGTACCAGCCGAGCGACGTGTCGCCGGCGAAGGTCAGGGAGGCGGCGACGTTGGGCAGCAGGGCGGCAGCCGGATGGCCGCGGCGGGCGAGTTCGAGGGTGGCCGGGACCGCGATGTCAGGACGGTCGTAGAAGGCGCGGGTACCGACGACCGATGCGTCGACGCCGGCGGCGTCGGCGTGCGCGCGGACGGCGTCCAGCATCGCCGGCCACCGACGGGCCATCTCGGCGTCCAGCTGGTCCGGGGTCGTAGGTACGTCCGCGGGGTCGGCCGGGTCCGCGAGGCCGCCGTCCGGGACACGGAAGGACTCTGCCCGGTGCAGGCGCAGCCTCTGCATGCGCAGGATGGCGGCGTCGGCGGGCGTCAGCCGCTCGACGAGGTCGGCGGCGAGCGGAGGGAACCCGGTCTCCGGGTCGGGCCAGGTGTCGCGGAGGACAACGGTCATGTTGCGGCGGCACGGCAGGTACCGGGCCTGCGGCCACAGGGGGGCGAGGAGCGCGGCAAGGGTGTGCTGCGGTGAGGGCGGGGAGAACGGGTCCAGGTGGCTGGGGAGGCCCCAGGCGTTGAGGAGGACGGTTCCGCCCGCCGTAACGGCGCCGCGTACTCCCTTCCAGAAGGCCGCGTCGAGAATGAAGGAGGGGTACGACTCGCCGGCGTAGACGTCGATGAGCAGGAGGTCGTAGCGCCGGCCCCCGTCGAGGAACGTCGCGGCGTCAGCCACTTCGGTACGGAACTCCGCCTGCGGGAAGTGCTGCTGGAACAGCGCACGGGTGACCGTCACCATGCCGGGGTCGAGGTCCACGGCAGTGACTCGGCTTGCGGGAGACGCCGTCAGCAGGGGGCGCAGGGACCCTCCGTAACCGAGGCCCAGCACGCAGACCTCGTCGGCCGGCCCTGACAGCGGCCCTACGGCGAAGTCGTCGGGCTGGTTCCCCACGAAGACCCGGTCGCCGGCGAGCAGAGTCGCGGAGGTGCTCAGCAGCAGAGGTGTGGCGCCGTACATCGCTCTCCTCGGAAGTCGTACTGCCACGTCCCGGCTCCGCTGCCTGGCCTTCCTGACCGCCTTCGTCCTGCTGCCCGTGTACGTGATGGTCAGCAGCTCCCTCAAGCCGCTCCAGGACGTCTCGGGGAAGTTCCACT
>NZ_JBEOVJ010000070.1:0-44812 GCF_040295435.1 Streptomyces sp. NPDC002809 | reverse complement strand
AAGGAGAACGCCCGCAACTTCCTCAAGGACAACCCCGACCTCGCCGACGAGATCGAGAAGAAGATCCTGGAGAAGCTGGGCGTCGGTGTGCGGCCGGACACCGGGGCGGAACAGCGACCGGGCAACGCGCAGAACACCGAAGAAGGACGGCTGACCGTTCCCACGCCGACTCTCGGGCTTTCCGCGGCCGCCCCCGGAGTGACGTCGGTGACGGACGGTTCGGGCCGAGGCTCCGGGCCTGTCGATCCACACGCCGCCGGCTGAATCAAAAGGTGCCGGCGCGGCCCACCGCCCGCGCCGTTCCCCGGAATGCACTCATCGGGTCACCGGTGTATTCGCATCAGGAAAGTCAAGCCTGTCATCAATACTCATGACCCATTCCCGAATGATCCGGGGCGCCATATGGCCCGGGGCGTCACACCGAATCCCTCCTATATGCGCGGCGGCTCCCCCAAGCTGCCCGACGAGCCGGAAAAGCCCGACGCGCGTCCGGCCGAGGGGCTGTCCCCGGCGATTGACGGTGACCGGATGACGTCGGTTCGTAACGACGGCCGGCCGCAAAAGAAGCGAGAGGACAGGTGAACGTCATGGACGTGCGGAGCACGGGGGAATTCCTGCGCCCTGAGCACGACGGGACCGACGCCCCCGCCCCCCGGATCTCCTCGGGAAACGGCACCGTCGACCAGGTCAAGGACTACCTGCGGCTCATCGCCAAGGTCCGGCTGCTGACCGCCGAACAGGAGGTGGAACTGAGCAAGCGGATCGAAGCCGGTCTCTACGCCGAGCGCCTCCTCGTCGAGGAGCCGGGCCCGGACGCGGACTCTCGCCGGGAGCTGACCCTTCTCGCGGAGGACGGACGCCGCGCGAAGAGCCACTTCACCGAGGCCAACCTCCGTCTGGTGGTCGCCGTCACCAAGCGCTACACCGGGCACGGCCTTGCCTTCCTGGACCTGATCCAGGAAGGCAACACCGGACTGATCAGGGCGGTGGAGAAGTTCGACTACACCAAGGGCTTCAAGTTCTCGACGTACGCGACCTGGTGGATCAAGCAGGCCGTCACCCGGGCCCTGGCCGACCAGAGCCGGACCATTCGCATCCCGGTGCACACCGTGGAGATCATCAACCGCGTGACGCGGGTCCGTCGCGAGTTGGTTCACAGCACCGGGAACGAGCCCGCCCCGGAAGAAGTGGCCGAGAAGGTGGGCATCCCCGTCGAGCGGCTGGCCGAACTCGACGCCTACACAAGGGAACCCATCTCCTTGGACACCACCCTGTTCGATGACGGAAGCGCCGAGTTCGGCGACCTCATCATGGACAGCGACTCGCCCTCCCCCTGGGACGTGGTCACCTTCGGTCTTCTCCAGCAAGCCATCCAGAGCATGCTGGCGGAGATGACCCCGCGTGAGGCCGGCATCATCTCGCTCCGCTACGGGCTCATGGGCGGCAGCCCCAAGACCTTGGAGGAGATAGGCAAGGTCTACGGCGTGACACGTGAACGCGTCCGCCAGGTCGAGGCCAAGACCATATGCAAGCTGCGCCACCCTTCACGCTCGCAGGCGCTGCGGGACTACTTCGAGGACACCTGACGGAGCCGGCGGGCCGACTCCCCTCAGTCCGGCAGCAGGTTCCCCCGCCGCGACAGCAGGAACTTCTTGAACGCCGCCACCGGCGGGGTGTCCGGGTGCCCGTCCAGCCAGGCCACGCCGATCTCCCGGGCGGCCCGCGGTGCCGTCACCGTCAGCTCCACCACACCCGGGCGGGCCACCGCCGGGGGCGGGAGCAGCGCCACGCCCAGGCCCGCGGCGACCAGGCCGCGCAGGGTTTCCGCCTCCTCGCCCTCGAACGCGACGCGCGGGACGAAGCCCGCCTCCGTGCAGAGGTCGTCCGTGATGCGGCGCAGGCCGTAGCCGGGTTCCAGGGTGACGAAGGTTTCGTCGGCGGCCTCCGCCAGGCGGATGCGGCGGCGGGTGGCCAGGCGGTGGTCCTCGGGGACGACCAGGCGCAGGCGCTGTTCGTCCAGGCGGCGGGCCACGAGGTCCGGGGCGTCCGGGACCGGTGAGGTGAGGCAGAGGTCGAGGCCGCCCGCGCGGAGGCGTTCGAGCATGGCCTCGCCGTAGTTCTGGACGAGCTGGAAGCGGACCCGGGGGTGGTCGACGCGGAAGGCGCGGATGAGGGCGGGGACGGTTTCCGATCCCATCGTGTGGAGGAAGCCGAAGGCGACCTTGCCCGAGGTGGCGTCGGCGTCGGCGCGTACCGAGTCGGCCGCCTTCTCCACCTCCTCCAGTGCCCGTTCCGCGGAGCCGAGGAAGGTGCGGCCCGCGGGGGTCAGGGAGACCGTGCGGCCCTTGCGGGCGAACAGGGCGACGCCCAGGTCCTGTTCCAGGCGGACCATCGCCCGCGAGAGCGTGGACTGCGGGACGCCCAGCTCGTGCGCGGCGCGGGTGACGTGCTCGTGGCGGGCGACCGCCTCGAAGTACGCGAGGCGTGGTGCCAGTACCGCGCGAATGTCTTCTTCGTAACTGCTTGGTGACAGCCGAGGCTGTGAGCTGTACTGATGCGCCATGGGATTGATTATCGCGTGTTTGTGCATTGGACGCATGAAAGGTGACAGGCCTACGTTCGTGGCATGCCTCCTGCCAGTACCGGGGCGTCCACCCTCACCGTGGCCGCCTCGAACCAGCCGTCCCCCGTCGCCGCAACCGTTCCCGCCGTCGCAGCAGAGCGGCTCGAACCCGGGCGCCCCGGCTATCGCCGGATGAGCTTCGCGCTCTTCGCCGCCGGTGTCGCGACGTTCGCACTCCTCTACTCCACCCAGGCCCTGCTGCCCGCCGTCTCCGCGTCCTTCGGCGCCACGGCCGGGCAGGCGAGCTGGACGGTGTCCGCGGCGACGGGTGCGCTGGCGCTGTGTGTGCTGCCGATGAGCGCGCTGTCCGAGCGGTTCGGGCGGCGGCAGATGATGACCGCCTCGCTGGCGGTGGCCGTGGTGGTCGGGCTGTTCGTGCCGTTCGCTCCCTCGATCGGCTGGCTGATCGCGCTGCGCGCGATCCAGGGCGCCGCGCTTGCCGGTCTGCCCGCCTCTGCGATGGCGTATCTGGCGGAGGAGGTCCGGCCGAAGGCGCTGGTCGCCGCGATCGGGCTGTTCGTGGCCGGCAACAGCATCGGCGGGATGAGCGGCCGTATCCTCACCGGCTGGGTCGCCCAGGCGTGGGGCTGGCGGGCTGCGCTCGGCGCGGTCGGGCTGCTGGCCGTGGGCTGCGCCGTCGTCTTCCACTTCATGATTCCGCGGGCCCGGCACTTCACCCCCGGTTCGCTGAACCCGAGGGCCCTCGCCAAGACGGTCGGCGGGCACCTCGCCGATCCGCTCCTGCGCCGGCTGTACGCGATCGGCGCCCTGTTCATGACGGTGTTCGGCGCGGTCTACACGGTGATCGGCTACCGGCTCGTCGAGGCGCCGTTCAACCTCCCGCAGGGTGTCGTCGGGTCCATCTTCCTCGTCTATCTGGTCGGTACGGTCTCCTCCGCAGCCGCGGGCAGGCTCGTCGCCCGGCTGGGGCGCCGGGGCGCGCTGTACCTCGCCGTCTCCACCACGGCCGCCGGTCTGCTGCTCTCGCTCGCCGACCAGCTGGCCGCCGCGCTCCTCGGCCTGGTGCTGATCACGGCCGGGTTCTTCGCCGGGCACGCGGTCGCCTCGTCCTCCGTGAGCCGTACGGCCACCAAGGGCCGCGCCCAGGCGTCGGCGCTCTACCAGTCGGCGTACTACCTGGGCTCCAGCGTGGGCGGCACGCTCGGTGCGGTCGCCTTCCACGCCGGGGGCTGGGCGGGCACGGTCACGCTGGGCCTGGTCGCGGTCCTCGGTGTCGTCTCGATCACGCTGTTCGGGTCGCGGGCGGCTCGCACCGAGCGGCTGCGGCCGAGCACAGTGGTCTCCGTACAGAACTGAGACATTCGGCGCACAACCATCCGCTCCCCGACGCGCGTCTAGCAGGCGGAAGCACCGTACTGCGCGCGAAGGGGAGTTGGGGTTCACATGAGAGTCACGGGGAACATGCGGAGCGTACGGGCACGGCGCGGGCTCGCGCTGGCCGTCGCCGGTCTGACCGCGATACCGGCGTTCGTGCTCGGCACCGGCGGCACCGCCCAGGCTGCGTCCTGCACGGCGTCCAAGGGGCCGTACCAGAAGCAGGCCGAGAAGTACCTGCACCTGAAGGTGGACGGCAAGCAGTCGGCCGCCGACTGCAAGGCGATCCGGTCGTTCCAGAGCAAGTACGGGGTCACGCCCACCCTCGGATACGCGGGGCCCATCACCTGGCGCACCATGCAGACGCTCACCGCGCAGAAGGCGGCCGGGAAGAACCCGAACAAGGCCAAGAAGTGCCCCACGAACAAGGGGCGCATCGCGTGCGTGGACCTGACCAGGCAGATCACCTGGATCCAGGACGGCAGCAAGCTGAAGTTCGGTCCTGTGCCGGTGCGGACCGGGCGGGACGGTTACGAGACCCGGACCGGCGCAAAGAAGATCTACTGGAAGCACAAGAACCACGTCTCGTCGATCTACAACGTCGCGATGCCGTACTCCCAGTTCTTCGACGGCGGGCAGGCGTTCCACGCAGTGGGCGTGAAGATGTGGAACCCGCCGGGCTCGCACGGTTGCGTCAACATGCGCACCGCCGACGCGAAGTCATACTGGAACCTGTTGAAGAACGGCGACGACGTGTACGTGTACGGGCGCAAGCTCGGGACGTGACCGCTTCTGCTCTTCCTGCCCCCGTTGTCAGTGCCCTGCGGTAGCTTCCGAAGTGCTGGAGTGAGCGGTGTCACAGCGCAACAGGGGTGAAGTGAAGCGATGAGTGATCTGACGGCGACGACCGATATCGACAGCCGTCTGGAGGGACACCGGGTCGAGCTGACCGGCTACTGCTACCGGATGCTCGGCTCGGCCTTCGAGGCGGAGGACGCGGTCCAGGACACCCTGGTGCGCGCGTGGCGCAACATCGAGAAGTTCGAGGGGCGTTCGTCGCTGCGGTCCTGGCTCTACCGCATCGCGACGAACGTCTGTCTCGACATGCTGAACGCGGGCAACAAGCGGGCCAGGCCGGTCGACCTGTCCGGCCCGACGCCGCTCGCGCAGGCCGCGCTCAATCCCCTGCCGGAGAACACCTGGCTGGAGCCGATGCCGGACGGGCGGATCCTGCCGTCGGTCGAGGACCCGGCGGAGGCCGCCGTCGCCCGTGAGTCGGTACGGCTCGCATTCGTCGCCGCACTCCAGCATCTGCCGCCGAAGCAGCGGGTGGTGCTGATCCTGCGCGAGGTGCTCGCGTGGAAGGCGAGCGAGGTAGCCGAGCTGCTCGACACCTCCGTCGCCTCGGTCAACAGCGCCCTCCAGCGGGCCCGGGCGACGCTGACCGACCACCAGGGCGATGCCTCCGCGTCCGCCGATGCGGCGGACCCGCTCGACGAGGAGCAGCGCAAGCTCCTGGAGCGGTATGTGGCGGCGTTCGAGGGCTACGACATGAAGGCGCTGACCGCGCTCCTCCATGAGGACGCCGTGATGACCATGCCGCCGTTCGACCTCTGGCTGCAGGGGCACGACGACATCGCAGGGTTCATGACGTCCATCGGCGCGGCCTGCGAGGGCTCCCGGCTGGTCGCCACGTCGGCGAACGGCACCCCGGCGTTCGCGCACTACAAGCCGAACCCGGACGGGCCGGGGTTCGTTCCGTGGGCGGTGCAGGTCATCGACATCTCGGACGGTGCGATCACCGGGATGCACTGCTTCCTGGACACCCCGCGCTGGTTCCCGCTGTTCGGGCTGCCTGATCATCTGGACGCCGATGCCGCGTGAGTCCGCGCCTGGTGCGGGGGCTGGTTGCGGGGTGGTTGGTACTGGCCGTGGCCGGGTGGGGCGTCACGCAGTGGGTCGGTGAGCCGGCGGCGACGTCGGGGCCGGGCCGCGTCGTGCCACCGGGCTCCGCCGCGGAACCGGGGCCGCAGCCGGAGTACGACTGCGCGGAGGCGGTGCGGGCCGCGAAGCGGGAGCAGTCGCGGACACCGGATACGTCGGCCACCGGCCACCTGACGAAGGACTCGGTCGTGGGGGCCGACGGGCAGGCCCGCCTCAGCCAGGTCGTCTGCGACTACGCGGAGTACGGCAGCCGGGACTGAGGGGCTGCGCCCCTCCTCGTCAGGGACCCGGGCCGGGCGTCCGGCCCGCCTCCACGGTCGCCGATCCGTCGTCCAGGCCCACCACGTCGGCCAGGCCCACCAGATCGAGCAGCAGCCGGAGTTCGGGTCGCGTCCCGCGGAGCCGCAGCCGTCGGCCGCCCGCCCGGCGCGCGACCAGCGACAGGCGGGCGATCGCCTCCACCGCGGCCAGATCCGGTTGGACGAGCCCGCTCACGTCGCAGTCCACCAGGGCCGCCCCCGCGTCCGCCGTGGTCAGCAGCGCCTCCAGCTCGGCGCAGAGTCCGGGGACGGCGGCTCGGGTGACGCGTCCTGGGAGGACGAGTACGGCTGACGGCAGGGGATCCATACCAGGCAGACCGGTCCGGCGGCCGAAACTCATCGACCCACCGTTCTCCGCTTCCCGCCGGACCCGAGTGCCCTCTCCTCCGGCTCCGCGGGGGCGCCTCTGTGCCCCCGAGCTGCCCATGGGCCTCGCCGGCCACCCTCGTAACGGCCGCTTCCCCATCTCGCAGGTCCGAACGGCAGGCGACCGGAAGCCGACAAAGATCCGTCAACTCCGGCCATCTGTGCGCCTGCTGTGAACCCATTCGAACAGCTCTCCCTCTATACGGGTGAAACAGCCGGCACCGGTGCACCCATCGGTGCCGGCTGCCCACCGGCCCTCTCGGGGGCCGCCTGATTCTCCAGGGGGAGAGTTGCGCAGACACGTGAGAAAAGCGTGTGTTTCAACCGTCGCCACAGCGGCGGCCGTGGCGCTCGCGGCCGGGTTGACCACCCCGGCCATGGCCCGCGACAACAGCCCGTCGCAGCCGGCCGCCGGTTCGTCCGGCGCACGGCATCAGCTGACGCTCATCACCGGCGACCGCGTCACCGTGGATGCCAAGGGCCGGGTCGTGGGCTTCCGTCCCGCGGCGGGGCGCGAACACATACCCGTGCAGCGGCAGATGCGGGACGGGCACACCCTGCTCGTCCCGGCCGACGCGCACCGGCTGATCAGTTCCGGAAAGCTGGACCGCCGTCTGTTCGACGTCACGGAGCTGAGCCGGACGGAGAACCGCCGGGCGCAGAAGTCGGGCCTGAAGCTGATCGTCTCCTACCGGGGTGCCGCGGCCACGGCCGCGAAGGCCGAGGTACGCGACGCGGGCGCCACCCGCGTCGGGCCCGTGCTGAAGTCGCTGAACGCCCAGTCCGTGGCCACCCCGCGGGAAGACGTCCGGTCCGTCTGGCAGGCGCTCACCAGAAAGCCGTCGGGCAGCGCCCAGCGGACCACGGCCGCCGGAATCGACCGGGTGTGGCTGGACGGCGTGCGCCGGGCGAGCCTCGACAGGAGCGTCCCGCAGATCGGCGCCCCGACCGCCTGGGAGGCGGGCTACACCGGCAAGGGCGTCAAGATCGCCGTCCTGGACACCGGTGCGGACGCCACCCACCCGGACCTCAAGGGCCAGATCCTCGCGTCGAAGAACTTCTCCGCCTCGCCCGACACGAAGGACCGTTTCGGCCACGGCACCCATGTCTCCTCGATCGCGGCCGGTACGGGCGCGAAGTCGGGCGGAAAGTTCAAGGGCGTGGCCCCGGACGCCCAGCTCCTTGAGGGCAAGGTGCTCGACGACGACGGCTACGGCGAGGACTCCGGCATCCTGGCCGGCATGGAGTGGGCGGTCGCGCAGGGCGCCGACGTCATCAACCTGAGCCTCGGCGGCACCGACACCCCGGGGATCGACCCGCTGGAGGCGGCGGTCGACAAGCTCTCCGCCGACAGCGGCGTGCTCTTCGCCATCGCGGCGGGCAACGAGGGCGACGGGGCCGGCACGGTCGGCTCCCCCGGCAGCGCGGACTCCGCGCTGACCGTCGGCGCGGTCGACGACAAGGACCTGCTGGCGGACTTCTCCAGCCGGGGTCCCCGGGTCGGCGACGGCGCGATCAAGCCCGATGTCACCGCTCCCGGCGTGGACATCACGGCGGCCGCGTCACCCGGCTCCGTCATCGACCAGGAGGTCGGTCAGAGCCCGGCGGGCTATCTGACGATCTCCGGTACGTCGATGGCGACCCCGCATGTCGCGGGCGCCGCGGCACTCCTCAAGCAGCAGCACCCCACGTGGAAGTACGCCGAGCTCAAGGGCGCGCTCACGGCCTCCACGAAGCCGGGGAAGTACACCCCGTTCCAGCAGGGCTCGGGCCGGATCGCCGTCGACCGGGCGATCGCCCAGTCCGTCGTCGCCGACCCGGTCTCGTTGAGCTTCGGCCTCCAGCAGTGGCCGCACACCGATGACGTGCCGGTCACCAAGAAGGTGTCGTACCGCAACCTCGGCACGGCCGATGTCACACTCGCGCTCACCGTCGAGGCCACCGGTCCGACGGGCAAGCCCGCCCCGGCCGGCTTCTTCGCCCTCGGCTCCACCGGTGTGACCGTCCCGGCGGGCGGCACCGCCGAGGTGCCGCTGACCGTGAACACCAAGCTCGGCGGCACGGCCGACGGCGGCTACTCCGCGTACGTCGTCGCGACCGGCGGCGGCCAGACCGTCCGCACCGCGGCCGCGGTCGATCGCGAGCGCGAGTCGTACGACCTGACGCTCAAGACCATCGGGCGCGACGGCAAGCCTGCCCGGTACACCACGGGCGACGTCTACGGCATGAGCGGTGCCGCGGTCGGAGTGTGGGAGTCCCCCGAGGCGGTCGACGGCACGGCGAAGATCCGCGTTCCCAAGGGCGGGTACGTGCTGAACGCGGCCGTGTACATCGACCCGGAGGACCTGGGCAAGGGCGTCGACTGGCTCGCTCGGCCCTCGCTGGACCTCACCAGGAACACCACGGTGACCTTCGACGCGCGCCTGGCCAAGCCGGTGGACATCACCGTGCCGGGCACCGGCACGAAGTCCGTGCTCGCCTCCCCCGACCTCCAGGTCGAGAACGAGGACAACGGCTACGGCTACGGCTGGCTGCTCAACTCGTTCAAGCAGCTGCGCACCGCGCACATCGGTCCGAAGGTGAGCGGCGTCCGCCTCTCCCAGCACTGGTACGGCACCTGGACGAAGGGCGCGGCGACCCGGTACGACATCGCGCTCGGCGGCCCGGTGAGCCAGGTGGCGACCGGCTACCGTCGCGCGTTCGGCAGCGGGCAGCTGGCCAAGGTCACGGTCCGCGCCGGTTCGTCCGTCAAGGGCAAGACCGGTGACATCTCCGCGTGGAGCGAGCTGCCCGGCGCGTTCGGCGGCTGGGCGGCCGTGACCACCCAGAAGCTCCCGTCGGCCACCACCGCCTACGTCTCCACCGCCGACAGGGTCCGGTGGGCCTTCGACTTCAACCAGAACGGCGCACCCGACGAGGACGGCTTCCCGCAGGCCGACGCCTCGTACTCGCTCGGTGCCCCGCAGATCCTCAAGGCGGGCAAGGCGTACACGAAGACCGTGAACAGCGCGGTGTTCGGGCCCCACGTCAACGCCGACTTCGGGGTCTTCCGTGAAGGCAACGCGCTCGTGGGGTCGCTGCCGCTGGTCGCCGACGGCCACCGGAACATCGGCGGCTCCGTCTACAGCTCGGTGAAGACCGTGCTCTACCGCAACGGCAAGGTGTTCGCCAAGAACGCCGACCCGCTGGCGGGCGAGACGCCCATCACCGTGCCGGCCGCGGCCGCCGACTACCGGCTGACCACTTCGGTGCGGCGCGCCGCCGACGTCGCTTCGGTCTCCACCCGGATCGACGCGAGCTGGACCTTCCGCTCCGGCGGGGCCAAGGATCTCGTCGCGCTGCCGGTCTCCATGGTCCGCTTCGCGCCCGCGGTCGCGCTGGACGGCACCGCCAAGGCCGGCAAGACCGTGTCCGTGCCGGTGACCGTGCAGGGTGCCGCTGCCGGGAAGAACCTCAAGTCGCTGACGGTGTACGTCAGTTATGACGCCGGGAAGACCTGGAAGAAGACCGCGGTCAAGAAGGGCACGATCTCGGTGCGGAATCCGGCCAAGAAGAAGTCCCTCTCCTTCAAGGCCGATGTCACGGACAGGAAGGGCAACAAGTCCTCGGTGGCGATCTACGACGCCTACTTCGGCAAGTAGGTCCTGCCTGCTCCGGCACGCATGACAGCGGCCCGCCGGGACGGTGGTTCTCACCGTCCCGGCGGGCCGTTCGTGTCGGGGTGCGCGTGGTTACGCGATACGTTCCCGCACCACCGGGGTGGCGGTGAACGGCGTGCCCGACGGTGCGATGTCGTACGCGTCGGGCAGGGCCTTCAGCGCGTAGTCGAACTTCTCCGGGGTGTCCGTGTGCAGCGTCAGCAGCGGCTGTCCGGCCGTCACCGTGTCGCCCGGCTTGGCGTGCAGCTCGATGCCCGCGCCGGCCTGGACCGGGTCCTCCTTGCGAGCACGGCCCGCGCCGAGGCGCCAGGCTGCGACGCCGATGTCGTACGCGTCCAGGCGGGTCAGGACGCCGGAGGACGAGGCCTTCACGACATGCTGTTCGCGGGCGACCGGGAGCGTGGCGTCCGGGTCGCCGCCCTGGGCGGAGATCATCCGGCGCCAGACGTCCATCGCGGTGCCGTCCGCGAGGGCCTTCTCCGGGTCGGCGTCCTTGAGTCCGGCCGCGTCCAGCATTTCGCGGGCGAGGGCCAGGGTGAGGTCGATGACGTCCTTCGGGCCGCCGCCTGCCAGGACCTCGACGGACTCGCGGACCTCCAGGGCGTTGCCCGCGGTGAGGCCGAGAGGGGTGGCCATGTCGGTGAGCAGGGCGACCGTGCGCACGCCGCTGTCGGTGCCCAGCGCGACCATGGTGGAGGCCAGTTCGCGGGCGTCCTCGATGGTCTTCATGAAGGCGCCGGAGCCGACCTTGACGTCCAGGACGAGTGCGCCGGTACCCTCGGCGATCTTCTTGGACATGATCGAGCTGGCGATCAGCGGGATGGCCTCGACGGTGCCGGTGACGTCGCGGAGCGCGTACAGCTTCTTGTCGGCGGGGGCGAGGCCGTCGCCGGCCGCGCAGATGACGGCGCCGGTGGTGTCGAGGACGTTGAGCATCTCGGCGTTGGAGAGGTGCGCGCGCCAGCCGGGGATGGACTCCAGCTTGTCGAGCGTGCCGCCGGTGTGACCGAGGCCGCGGCCGCTGAGCTGCGGTACGGCTGCGCCGCAGGCGGCGACCAGCGGTGCGAGGGGCAGGGTGATCTTGTCGCCGACGCCGCCGGTGGAGTGCTTGTCGGTGGTGGGGCGGGAGAGCGCGTCGAAGTTCATCCGCTCGCCGGAGGCGATCATGGCGGCGGTCCAGCGGGCGATCTCCGTGCGGTTCATGCCGTTCAGCAGGATCGCCATGGCCAGCGCGGACATCTGCTCGTCGGCGACCTCACCGCGGGTGTACGCGTCGATGACCCAGTCGATCTGCTCGGGGGTCAGCTCGCCTCGGTCCCGCTTGGTGCGGATGACGGAGATGGCGTCCATGGTCTGGAGTCCTTCCGGCCGGTACGTACGTACACATGAGCACGCATGAGTCCCGTTGACTCTACGCGCATAGAGGGTCTGAGAGACGCCGGACGGGCCCGCTGTGTGCGGGCCCGTCCGGCGGGTGGGGACGAAAGGCGCTCAGCCGAGGTGGCTCGGCCCGAAGGCCTGCGGCAGCATCTCGTCGAGCGTGCGGAGCCCGTCCGGGGTCTCCAGGACGAGCTCCGGTCCGCCGAACTCGTACAGCAGCTGCCTGCACCTGCCGCACGGCACCAGGATCTCGCCCGCACCGTCCACGCAGGTGAAGTGGGTCAGCCGGCCGCCGCCGGTGGCGTGCAGCTGGGAGACCAGGCCGCACTCGGCGCACAGCCCGATGCCGTACGAGGCGTTCTCGACGTTGCAGCCGACGATGGTGCGGCCGTCGTCGACGAGGGCGGCCGCGCCGACCGGGTAGCCCGAGTACGGGGCGTACGCCCGGGACATCGCGTCCCTGGCGGCCGTACGCAGCGCCTCCCAGTCGGCCGGGGCCATGACGCCCGCGGTCACTTGCCTTCGCCCTTGCGGTACGGCACGCCGTCCGCCTTGGGCATCCGCAGCCGCTGTGAGGACAGCGCGAGCACCAGCAGTGTGGTGACGTACGGGGCGGCGTCGACGAACTGGCTCGGGACCTGGTCCGTCAGCGCGTACCAGGTGAACAGCAGCGCGGAGCAGGCCGCCGAGATCACCGCGGCCACGTACTTCTTCCGGTACAGCTGCCAGAAGGCGACGATCACCAGCAGGATCGCGAGGAGCAGCAGCATGGCGTGGACGTTCTCCGCGCCGCCGCGCAGCTTGAGGCTGTCGGTGAAGCCGAAGAGTCCGGCGCCCAGGGCCATGCCGCCCGGCATCCAGTTGCCGAAGATCATCGCGGCGAGACCGATGTAGCCGCGGCCGCCGGTCTGGCCTTCCTGATAGATGCTGGTGGCGACGATGGAGAGGAAGGCGCCGCCGAGGCCGGCCAGTCCGCCGGAGATCGTGACGGCGATGTACTTGTACTTGTAGACGTTCACGCCGAGGGTCTCGGCGGCCACCGGGCTCTCGCCGCAGGAGCGGAGCCGCAGGCCGAACGCCGTGCGCCACAGCACCCACCAGGTGACCGGGATCAGCAGCAGGGCGACGACGGTCAGCAGGGACAGTCCGGTCACGAGCCCGCCGATGATGCCGGCGAGGTCGGAGACGAAGAACCAGTGGTGCTGCTGGAGGTCCTGCAACCAGTCGGAGAGTCCTGGGATGGTGATCTTGTCGATCTCCTCCAGGCGGGGGGACTGCTTGGAGGAGCCGCCCGGCTCGTCGGCGAAGGTGAAGTTCGAGAGGTAGCGGGTGACGCCGACGGCGAGGATGTTGATCGCCACACCGGAGACGATGTGGTTCACGCCGAAGGTGACCGTCATGACCGCGTGCAGCAGACCGCCGAGCGCACCACCGATGATGCCGAACAGGACGCCCACCCACGGACCCCACTGGAATCCGGCCCAGGCACCGAACCAGGTGCCGAGGATCATCATGCCCTCGAGCCCGATGTTGACGACGCCGGCCCGCTCGGCCCACAGACCGCCGAGGCCGGCGAGGCCGATGGGAACGGCCAGTTCGAGGGCGCCCGCGACCTGACCCACGGAGGTGATGTCGTTCGCGCCGCTGATCAGCCGGACCAGCGAGACGAGGGCGAGCGCGCCGGCGATGATCAGCAGGACGACTGGCAGGGAGAGCTTGCGGCCGCCGCCCTTCTTGGGGGCGACGCGTGCGGCGGAGACTTTGCTGGTGCTCACAGGGCCGCCTCCTTCTCGGTCGTGAGGGCGTGGCCGGCGGCGAGCTCTTCGCCGACCTTCTGCTGCTGGCGGCGGGTCCCGTAACGCCGGACCAGTTCGTAGCTGATGACGACGGAGATCACGATCAGGCCCTGCATGATCGTGGCGATCTCCTTCTCGAACCCGAACTGGTCGAGCGGGGAGGACGCCTTGTCCAGGAACGCGATCAGCAAGGCGCTGAGGGCGATGCCCACGGGGTGGTTCCGGCCGAGCAGGGCGATGGTGATGCCGGTGAAGCCGATGCCGACCGGGAAGTCGAGGCTGTACGTGTGGGTGTCGCCGAGCAGCGTCGGCATGCCCGCCAGACCGGCGACCGCGCCGGAGATCAGCATGGAGGTGAGGATCATCTTCTTGGCGTCCACACCGGAGGCCTGGGCGGCGCTCTCGCTGGCGCCGGTGGCCCGCAGGTCGAAGCCGAAGCGGGTGCGGTTGAGGACGAACCAGTACACGAGGCCGCAGCCGGCTGCGACGAAGGTGAAGCCGTAGATCTCTCCGGACTCGGGGCCCAGGGACAGTCCCGGGAACCAGCCGGACTCGGCGATGTCGCCCGTCGTGAGGTTGTTGGACCCGGCTGCCTGGTCACCGAAGTTCTTCGGCAGGATCAGCCAGGCGATCAGCGAGGTCGCGATGGAGTTGAGCATGATCGTCGAGACGACCTCGCTCACTCCCCGAGTCGTCTTGAGGATGCCCGCGATGCCCGCCCAGAACGCACCCACCAGCATCGCCACGACGACGATCAGGGTGATCTGGAACGGTCCGGGAAGGTCGACGCTCGCGCCGACGAGGGCGGCCATCATCGCCGCGAGGCGGTACTGGCCGTCGACGCCGATGTTGAAGAGGTTCATCCGGAAGCCGACCGCGACCGCGAGAGCGGCGAGGTAGTACGTACCGGCCTGGTTGATGATCAGCACCTGCACGTCGGAGTACGACGCCTGCTCGAACAGCAGCCGGTACAGCTCGAACGGGTCGCGGTTCGACACGAGCAGCACCAGGGTGCTGAGCGCGAAGGCGACGACCAGGGCGAGTGCCGGCCCGGCGAAGCCGAGGATCAGCCGGTCCTTGTCGAGTTTCTTCATCAGGCCTCGTCCTCCGGTGCTGCTTCGAGGTGACCTGCGGCGGCACCGGTCATGGCCGAGCCCAGTTCCTCGGGGGTGATGGTGGCGGGGTCGGCGTCCGCCACGAGCTGTCCGCGGTACATGACGCGCAGGGTGTCGGAGAGCCCGATGAGCTCGTCCAGGTCCGCCGAGATGAGCAGGACGGCGAGGCCTTCGCGGCGGGCGTCGCGGATCTGGTCCCAGATCTGCGCCTGTGCGCCGACGTCCACACCACGGGTGGGGTGGGCGGCGATCAGGAGCTTCGGCGCGTGGCTCATCTCGCGGCCGACGATCAGCTTCTGCTGGTTGCCGCCGGACAGGGAGGCGGCGGTGACCTCGATACCGGGGGTGCGGACGTCGTACTCACGCACGATCCGGACGGTGTCGTGGCGGGCCGCCTTGGGGTCGAGCAGGAACCCGCGGCTGTTGGGCTTCTCGGTGACGTGGCCGAGGATGCGGTTCTCCCAGAGCGGTGCGTCCAGCAGGACTCCGTGGCGGTGCCGGTCCTCGGGGATGTATCCGATGCCGCTCTCGCGCCGCTTGCGGGTGGGCACACGGGAGATGTCCTGCTCCGCCAGGGTGATCACTCCGCTGTCCGCGGACTTCATCCCGATGAGTGCGTCGATCAGCTCGGTCTGGCCGTTGCCCTCGACGCCCGCGATGCCGAGGACCTCGCCCTTGTGGATGGTGAAGCTGACATCGGACAGGACGTCGCGCACGACTCCGTCCGGGTCCGTCATGGCGAGGGAGAGTCCCTCGACGCTGAGCATCGGCACATCCGTCACCGTGGACTCGCGCGTCTCGGGCGACGGCAGTTCGCTGCCGACCATGAGCTCGGCGAGCTGCTTGGTGGTGGTGTGCGCCGGGTCGGCGGTGCCCACCGTCGTACCGCGCCGGATCACCGTGATGTCGTCGGCGACCGAGAGGACCTCGCCGAGCTTGTGCGAGATGAAGATGACGGTGAGGCCCTCGGCCTTGAGCTCGCGGAGGTTCGCGAAGAGCGCGTCCACCTCCTGCGGGACGAGCACCGCGGTCGGCTCGTCCAGGATGAGGATGCGGGCGCCGCGGTAGAGGACCTTGAGGATCTCCACACGCTGCCGGTCGGCGACCCCGAGGTCCTCGACGAGTGCGTCGGGCCGGACGCCCAGGCCGTACGCGTCGGAGATCTCCTTGATCTTCTTCCGTGCGGCGGAGCCGATGCCGTGCAGCCTCTCGCCACCGAGAACGACGTTCTCCAGGACGGTGAAGTTGTCGGCGAGCATGAAGTGCTGGTGCACCATGCCGATGCCGCGCGCGATGGCATCACCCGGGTTGCCGAACGAGACCTGCTCGCCGTCCACGGCGATGGTGCCCTCGTCCGGCTTCTGCATGCCGTAGAGGATCTTCATCAGGGTGGACTTGCCGGCACCGTTCTCGCCGACGAGGGCGTGGACCGTGCCCTTGCGGACGGTGATGCCGATGTCGTGGTTGGCGACGACGCCGGGGAAACGCTTGGTGATGCCGTGCAGTTCTACGGCGGGGGGGCTGCTGGACGCGTTGATGACGCACTCTCCTTGGCCGGACAGGAGCGGGAGCGGAGGGGCAGGGGGGCGGGGTGAAGTTATCGCGCCTGAAGGCTGTCTACACGCGTAGCGTTGCCGAATCGTCAAACGCATGTGCACAGCGCGGCCGGAACACCGGGTTCGAGGCCTGTCCGAGAGGGCACCGCAACGGGCGGAACCACTTCGCGGGAGTACCCCGTGGGCCCGGAGCAGCGACGCTGCGCGCTCCGGGCCCACGTGGATCCAGCCGTACGACCGGAGTCGTTACGGGGCGGTCTTGACGGTGATCTTGCCGTCGATGATTTCCTTCTTGGCCTTGTCCACAGCGGCGATGACGTCGGTCATCGCGGTGAACTTCGGGTTCGACATGGCCAGGCCGACGCCGTCCTTGTCGAGGCCATAGCGGATCTCACCGGTCTGCGGCTTGCCGTCCACCACGGACTTGATCAGGTTGAAGACCGAGTCCTCGACGTCCTTCGTGACCGAGGTCAGGATGGACTCCTTGTAGGCGGCGAGGCCCTTCTGGCTGTACTGGTCGGAGTCGACGCCGATGTTCCACTTGCCGGCCTTGGAGACGGCCTCGATCGCACCGGAACCGGCCAGACCGGCCGCCGAGTAGACCACGTCGGCGCCCTTGTCGAGCTGCCCCTGGGCTGCGGCCTTGCCGAGGTCGGGCTTGGAGAAGCCGTCGAAGTTCGGCGGCTGGGTCAGGTACTGGGGGATCACCTTCACCGCGGAGTTGGTGTCCTTGACGCCCTGCGTGAAGCCCGCCTCGAACTTCTTGATCAGCGGGGTCTCGACACCACCGATGAAGCCGACCGTCTTGGTCTTGGTGACCTTGGCGGCGGCGACACCCGCGAGGTAGGAGCCCTGCTCCTCGTTGAAGACGATGTTGGCAATGTTGGCGCCGGTCACCGAGGAGTCGTCGATGATGCCGAAGGTGATCTTCGGGAACTTCGGCGCGACCTTCTTGATAGCGGGCGCGTACGCGAAGCCGACGCCGATGACCGGGTTGTTCCCGGCGCGGGCCAGCGACGTCAGACGCTGGACCTTGTCCGCGTCCGACTCGCCGTCGGAGGGCTCGGCCTCGGTGCCCTTGACACCGAGCTCCTTCTCCGCCTTGGCCAGACCCGCGTACGCGGCGTCGTTGAACGACTGGTCGCCGCGGCCACCGATGTCGTATGCGAGGGCAGTCTTCTTGTCCTTCGAGTCGGAGCTGCTGCTCGACGAGGAGGACGATTCGCCACACGCTGTAACGCTCAGCGCGAGTGCCGCGGACATGACGCCCACAGCGGCAATCCTAGTGATCCGGCGCAAGGGAAGGCTCCTTCAAACCTGACCGAAGCGCCTCTTCCGGCGCTGGTTTCGCCGCGATCGTAACGCGCGTAGATGTCAGATAATGACCTGTACGGCAGCCGTTATCGGATCGTCGCGAACGAGGGGCGACCTGTCCGGTTACGGACGGTTGCCGTCAAGCAGAGCGGAGGCGGTGAAAAGCTCCACGCCGACGGTGATCGCCTCCTCGTCCGCGTCGAAGTTGCCCCGGTGCAGGTCCAGCCCGCGCGGGTCACCCGGCGTCCGCACCCCGAGGCGCGCCATCGCGCCCGGCACATGCTCCAGATACCAGGAGAAATCCTCCCCTCCCAGGCTCTGTTCGGTGTCCTCGACGGCATACGAACCGCGGCGGGCGGACATCGCGCCCGCGAGCAGGTCGATCGCCGCCGCGTCGTTCACCACGGGCGGGACACCCCGGATGTAGTTGATCACCGTCTTCGCGCCGTACATTCCCGCCACCTCGTCGATCGCGGCGTGCACCAGATCCGGTGCTTCGCGCCACGCCTCCAGGTCCAGGCAGCGAACCGTGCCCGACAGTTCGGCATGCTGCGGAATCACGTTGCACGCGTGCCCGGTCTCCAGGCGTCCCCAGGTCACCGCGAGCCCGGCCCGCGCGTCGACCCGGCGGGCCAGCAGCGCGGGCACCTCGGTGGCGACCTTGGCGGCGGCGGTGACCAGGTCCGTGGTCAGGTGCGGGCGGGCGGTGTGGCCGCCGGGGCCGTCCAGGGACAGCTCGAGGCGGTCGCAGGCGGAGGTGATCGCGCCGACCCGCAGACCGATCCGGCCCACGTCGACCTTGGGGTCGCAGTGCACCCCGATGATCCGGCCGACGCCCTCCAGCACCCCGGACTCGATCGCGTCGGGCGCCCCGCCCGGCAGCACCTCCTCGGCCGGCTGGAAGATCAGCCGCACCGGGTTGGGCAGCAGCCCCTGCCGGTCGAGCTCGGCGAGCACGAGGCCGGCGCCGAGGACGGTGGTGGTGTGCACGTCGTGCCCGCAGGCGTGCGCCCGGTCGGGCACCGTGGAGCGGTACGGGACGCCCGCCTTGGTGTCCGGGATCGGCAGTGCGTCGATGTCGGCCCGCAGCGCCAGCATGGGCCGCGTCCCCTCGCCCCGCGTCCCGACGTCACACATGAGCCCCGTCCCCAGGGCGAGCACCTGCGGTTCGAGGCCTGCCTGCTCCAGCCGGGCCTTGATGGCCGCGGTGGTGCGGAACTCCTGGTTGCCGAGCTCGGGGTGCATGTGCAGATCACGGCGGAAGGCGATGAGCTCGGCGCGCAGGGACTCGGACAGCGTGCCGGGCAGGGCCTCTTCCATGAGCGGCCGGGCTTCACGATCGCGGGGCATCGAGTGGTTCACTGGTGAAGGGTAAGGCCCTTCCCTCTCCAACTGACCATGAAACAAGAAAAGTTCAGCCACATAGACGAATAAATGACCGGGTCACGGTGTGTGAGCCCCTGACACGGTGGGTAAACTCGCCCCTTCCGTCGGCGCCCTCGGCCGCTGCGGCGAGGCCGTCCGCCGGATGACCTGGCGGAACGGGTGCGGGACAGCCGGTTCCTCTCACTGCCCGTCACCGCCGGACACGGCGCACGGGCGGGTCGTCTGCCCGGGCACCACCGGGATCCCTTCGACCGGACGCCGATCGCTCGGGCCCGGACCGAGGGGATGGCCGTCCTGACCCCGTCCTGAACCGGGACAAGCGGATTCCCTCCTACGACGTGCAGGTCATGCCCGTTTGATCCTGTCGGGCCCGCCCAGCCGGTTCACGCCTCCGTCGTCACCGCCGTCGCCCGCCACGGCGCCAGTCGCTGGACGTCGCGGGCCGTCTCCGTGACCCCCGCCAGGAAGCCCTGGGCTCTCGGGGACGCCGTTTCGCGGAGCCATTCCGGGGCGATGTCGCAGACCGCGACCTTGACCTCGGTGCCGACCAGGGCCAGGGGCAGGGTGTGGACGACCGTGGAGGGGAAGCTCAGGACCGTGCGGCCGATGGGGCCGCGCCGGGCGATGAGTTCCAGCGGGAGGTCGGGGCGGACGATCTCCAGGTTGGTGGCGGCCTCCAGTGCGTGGAGCTTCTCGGTGGACTCGCGGCGGTGGGCGAAGTAGCGGGTGGCGCCGTGCGTACGGGCCAGGGCGGCGACCGCCTCCAGGTACGGGGCGCGGTCGACCACGCCCGTCTCCACCAGGGAGGTGCCGACCAGGTCCGCGCCCTTGGTGAGCAGCGGCGGGCCGAAGCGGGAGCGGGTCCAGGAGAAGGTGTTGGGGATGAGGGTGATGCCGGGCGGCGGGACCACCGGCATCGCGGTGAAGAGCTCGACCTCGCGCGCCGCGGACGGGGTGAAGCGGCGGCGGGCGGTGGCGGAGACCGGGGCCAGGGCCAGGTCGCGGGGGCCGGAGCCGCCGCGGCGGTGCCAGCGCACCAGGCGCTCGCCGCGGGTCAGCAGGGCGACGAACTCCATGGTGGCGGTGCCGTCGTCCACCACGGTGAGCCGGCGGGGCCGGACCAGGGAGAGCAGGAGCTGTACGTAGCGGGAGAACGGGTCCCCGATGACGATGTGGTCGGCGTTGCGTACGAGCTTGGTGAGGGCGCGCAGCGACTTCAGGGGGGTGCCCGAGTCGCCGCGCGCCTCCTGCCAGCGCACGGTGATGCCCTCGTCGCGGGCCAGCTCCGCCATCCGGCGCAGCTGACCGCGCGACATCGGGTCGACCGGAGGGAGGACGACGACGGTGACGTCCGGGACGACACGGCCGCCGCCTCCCTCTGTGTAGGCCCACTCCAGGACGTTCAGGAGCTGGACCGGGCTCTCGACGAAGGCGAGGTTCACCGGTCTGCCCGTCAGACCGCGACCGGCTCGGCGGCCTGGGCCGTCTCGCCGCTCTCTGCCACGACGCCCGGGACCCGGCGGAGCTTCTTCATCGGGCCGAGCTCCGACTCGTACACCTTCTTGACGCCGTCGCCGAGGGACGCCTCGATGGTGCGGATGTCGCGGACCAGGCGGGTCAGGCCCTGCGGCTCGACGGACGCGGCCTGGTCGGAGCCCCACATGGCGCGGTCCAGGGTGATGTGGCGCTCGACGAACGCGGCGCCGAGCGCGACGGCGGCGAGGGTGGTCTGCAGGCCCGTCTCGTGGCCGCTGTAGCCGATCGGGACGTTGGGGTACTCCTGCTGGAGGGTGTTGATGACGCGGAGGTTCAGCTCCTCGGCCTTGGCCGGGTACGTCGAAGTGGCGTGGCAGAGAAGGATGTTGTCCGAGCCGAGGACCTCGACGGCGTGCCGGATCTGGCGCGGGGTCGACATGCCGGTGGAGAGGATCACCGTGCGGCCGGTGGCGCGCAGGGAGCGCAGGAGCTCGTCGTCGGTGAGGGAGGCGGAGGCCACCTTGTGGGCGGGGACGTCGAACTTCTCCAGGAAGGCGACGGCCTCGGTGTCCCACGGGGAGGCGAACCAGTCGATGCCGCGCTCGGCGCAGTGCTCGGAGATGGCGCGGTACTCGGTCTCGCCGAACTCGACGCGGTGGCGGTAGTCGATGTACGTCATCCGGCCCCAGGGGGTGTCGCGCTCGATGTCCCACTGGTCGCGCGGGGTGCAGATCTCCGGGGTGCGCTTCTGGAACTTGACGGCGTCGCAGCCGGCTTCGGCGGCCACGTCGATCAGCGCGATCGCGTTGTCGAGGTCGCCGTTGTGGTTGATGCCGATCTCGCCGGTGACGTAGACGGGGTGGCCGGGGCCCGCGGTGCGGTCGCCGAGGGTGCGCAGTCGGGAGGTGCTCATGAGGGTGTTCCTTACTTACTTGGTGGGGGTGGGAGTGGTGAGGGTGGGTCCGAGCAGCCAGGCCGCGATCTCGCGGACGGCGCCGAATCCGCCGGGGGTGGTGGTCACGGCGCGCGCTGCGGCGCGTACCGAGTCGTGCGCGCTCGCGACGGCCACGGGCCAGCCGGCGAGTGCGAAGCAGGGGAGGTCGTTGACGTCGTTGCCGACGTACAGGACGCGTTCGGGGGCGATGGACTGTTCGTCGCACCACTGCTTGAGCGCGAGGTCCTTGCGGTCGATGCCGTGCAGGACGGGGACGCGGAGCTTGTGGGCGCGGGCGGCGACGACCGGGTTCTGTTCCGTGGAGAGGATCAGCAGCGGCAGTCCGGCCTTGCGCAGGGCTGCGATGCCGAGTCCGTCGCCCCGGTGGACGGCGACGGTCTCGCGGCCGTCGGAGTCGATGAGGACGCGGTCGTCCGTCTGGGTGCCGTCGAAGTCGAGGACGACCGCGTCGATGTCCTCGCGGGTCGGCAGCGGTGCCGGGTCCAGGAGCGGGGCCAGGGCGCGGGCGCGGGCCAGGTCGTGCGGGTCGTCGATCTCCAGGACCCGGGCGGGGTCGGTGCGCACCAGGGCGGTGTGGCCGAAGAAGCGGTGGCGGTGGGTGCGGAAGCCCGCCACGTCCATCGCGTAGGCGGCGCCCGTTTCGAGGAGGTCCTCGGGGCGGTCCTGGCGGCGGGGGCGGACGGCCTTGTCGTGGTTGACACCGTAGTTGTGGTCCTCGACCGCGCTGCCGTCGCGCCACAGGAAGCCGTGGAAGGGGGCGACGGTGACGGCGGTGTCGGCGCCCTCGCGGGCGACCGCGGCGGCGACTCCGTCGATGTCCTCGCGTGCGACGAAGGGGCTGGTGCACTGGACGAGCAGGACCACGTCCACGGTCCGGCCGTGCTCCGCCTCGTAGGTGTCGAGGGCGTGCAGGACGGCGGCCTCGCTGGTCGCGGTGTCGCCCGCGATCGCTTCGGGGCGCTGGACGCAGTGCAGCCGGGCCGCCTCGCCGAGCGCCTCGCCTGCGGCGCGGGCCGCTTCGGCGACGGCCGGGGCGTCGGTCGTCACGACGACGTCGGTGACCTCGCTCGACGCGAGGCAGGCACGGACCGCGCGGACGACCAGCGGTACGCCGCCGACCTGGGCGAGGTTCTTGGCGGGTACGCCCTTGGATCCGCCGCGGGCGGGGATCACGGCTAGCACGGTGGGCTGCGTCATCGCTGCTCCAGTGAGTGGCTTGGAGGGGTCGGCAATCGGGGGGTGGAAGAAGGAGCGGGGCCGGGTGTGTGCAGTCGCGGGGCGGAGGAGGGAGGCAACGCGGGGCGTCGTCGACCGACGACACCGCCGCAGATGCGGGTGACCGGCCCCGCGATGCCGTCACCCGGCTGCCGGTCCCTCTTCGTGGTTCTCACAGCTCGCCCATCCGTCGGATGACCGGGGCGACTCGCTGGACGCCGTGGCGGTACGCGCCCCGGGCCGCGTCGCGGACCGCCTCGCGCACCGCTCCCCTGACCCGGCCGGCCTCCCGGGGGGCCGCGGCGCCGGGGAGCGGGTGGCCGTCGGGGGCCAGGTGGTGGCGGGCGAGGATGCCGGGGAGGTAGCCGGGGGCGGTGGCGGGTGTGTAGTAGGGCGCGGGGTCCGGCAGCCGGTCCTGCGCCAGCAGGGCGGCGACCCGGGTGCGGGCGGTGTCGTAGGCCGTGGCGTAGGTGCCGTCGGCCGCGACGCCCTGGCCGGCCAGCCACTCGGCGTCGGGCACCGGATGGGCGCCGCCGTCGAGGTGGTCCCAGGAGGTGAGCAGGCCGGAGCCGACGAAGTGGTGGTTGCCGAGGGTCTCGCGCACCCCGAGGTCGGTGAGGACCGCGGTGGGGATGCGCCGGTGCAGGGACTCCAGGGCGGCGGTCGAGGAGACGGTGACCAGCAGGTCGGTGCGGTCCAGGACCTCGCCCATGTGCCCGTACACGAGACGGAAGTTGGGCGGGAGTCCGCCGGGCAGCCTCTCGGCGAGGCGCTGGTAGGGGAGTTCCTCGATGTGCGTGGTGTGCTCACCGGGCTTGGAGCGCAGCTTGAGGAGCACGTCGCGCCCCGGGTGCAGCCTGGCGTGCTCGACGAGCCGGCGCAGCAGGTACGTACGGTCGGCGCGGGAGGCCGGTACGGAGGGCTGGGCGGCGAAGACGACCGTGTCGCGGCCCTGTTCGGGGGCGTGCGGGGCGCCGCCGAGGAACGGCAGGGCGGCCTCCGTGACGGCCGAGGCGTCGGCGCCCACTCCCTCGTACACGTCGCGGAAACGCTCTGCGTCGTGGCGGGAGTTGGCGAGGACGACGTCGGCTCCGTGCCGCAGCAGCAGTCCGTCGGCGAGCTTCTCGTAGACGACGCCGACGTAGCCGGTGACGACGACGGGCCGGGCGGGCAGCCGGAGTGCGGCGAGGCCGTGCAGCATCGCCTGGACGGCGCCGCCGACGAGGGCGAGGACCACGAGGTCGTATCCCTCGTCGCGCACGGTGTGCAGGAACTCGACGGCCGTCACCTCGCGCACCCGGTCGGTGTCGATGCCGACGTCGCCGACCTCGGCGAGCTGGCGGGGCGTCGGCGTGGCCCGGCCGCGGAGCAGCAGTCCGCTGATCTCCGCACGGGGCGCGGACGCGCTTCCGTCGCCCGTGGTGAGCCGGCGCGCGGTGAGCGCGCCCCACTTCCATCGGGTGTCGGAGTCTGCGAGTACGGCTACCCGGAGGGTGGTCGTCTTTTCGGTACGTGGGGGCACGTCCCAGACGTTAGGAAGGCCCGGGGGTGGACAGCCCAACGCGACAGCAACAGCGGGTTAACAGCCCGCCGACGATTGCCGAACCGGCTGCCCGGCTCGTTGAAAGGCGAAGAGGAATTCCCTTACGGGCCTACCGGTTAACGAATCCGACGGGCGCCGTTCACCCACCGTCTGCACAGCCGAAAGAACGAATGCGCGGCCCGGAACTAGCGTGATGCGAGTGGTTAAGCTCTCCGTCATCGTGCCGTTCTACAACGTGCAGACATACGCGCCCGACACCCTCAGAAGTCTGCTGGCCAACGCCCGCGACGACTTCGAATTCATCCTCGTCGACGATTGTTCGACCGACGGGACGCCGGAAATCCTGCACCGCGCCCAGGAGGACATTCCGGGGGTGGTGGTGCTCGGACACGAACGGAACGGCGGGCTGGCCACCGCACGCAACACCGGTCTGGACGCGGCCCGCGGCGAGTACATCACCTTCCTGGACGGCGACGACTGGCTTGCGCCCGGCTACTACACCGAACTCCTGGCCCGTGCCGAGAGCCTGTCCTGCGACTTCGTCCGCACGGACCACGTCCAGGCCCACGCCCGGGCGCGCACCGTGCAGCGGGCACCGCACGGCCTCAGGGACGTGACCCTGGATCCCCGCGCCGCGATCCTGCCCGCCACCCGGTCCACGATGGTCGACTACCCGTACGCCTGGGCCGGGATCTATCACCGCAGACTGCTGGACCGCGGCCTGCTGCATTTCACGGACGGGCTGCGCACGGCGGAGGACCGGCCGTGGATCTGGCGGCTGCACCGGCAGGCGGAATCCTTCGCGGTGACCGGAATGCTGGGGCTCTTCTACCGGCGCGGGGTTTCCACCTCACTGACCCAGATCGGCGACGTACGCCAACTCGATTTCATCCGGGCGTTCGACCAGGTCGTACGGGAAACGGCCGAGGACCGTGACGCGGATGTCCTGCTGCCGAAGGCCGTACGGACGTATTGCGCCGTCATTTCTCATCACAACAGCTCGATCGAAAGGTTCGAACCCTCTGTGGCCCGGACATTGAAGTCGCTCAGCTCGGCGGCCCTGAAGCGCATGCCGCAACAGGTACTCGACGAGGCGCTGGACTCGATGGACGGGCAGCGCGCGACGCTGCTGCGCCGGCTGCGCCGCCGCCCGCACACCGCGAAGGAGGTCGCTGCCGCATGAGCACCACCGTGCGCACCACGCGCGTCTTCGTCGCCTCCACCCTCTACGGCGTGGCCACGCTGGCCGCCGCGATGGACGACGGCCGTTTCGGGGCCGCCGACCGTTCGCTCCTCCTGCTCTGCAACAACGCCTCGATCCCCGAGACGTCCCCGTCCGTCGACACGATGCCCGGCTTCGAAGCGCTGCGCGTGCGCTTCGACGGAGTGCTGTCATGGAACGAGGCCATCGCGCCCTTCCACCCCGGCGCCTGGGAACCGCGGGCGGACGACGTGCCGTTGTGGGAGCGCCATCTGCGCCTCGTGTGGGGACTCGGCGACGACCGTGTCGAGCTGGTCGTCGAATCGATCCAGGTCAGCCCGTCCCTGTCGATCTGCCAGATCTTCACAGCCGCACCGATCGACGTGTACGCGGACGGCCTGATGAGCTACGGCCCGACCAGGAACAAGATCGACCCGCTGATCGGCACCCGGGTGCGCCGGCTGCTCCATCCCGATCTGGTGCCGGGGCTGAAGCCGTTGCTGCTCACGGAGTTCGGCGTGGAGCCGGAGACGCTGAGCACGGACCACCTGCTGAAGGTCTTCGCGGAGCTCGCCGACCTGCCGGTCGCGGTCCCGCCCGTGGAGGCGCCCGCACTGCTGCTGGGCCAGTACCTCTCGGCGCTCGGACTGATCGAGGCGGCGCAGGAGGAGGAACTGCACCTGCGGATGATCCGGGGCGCCGTCGCGCTCGGGCACACCCGTCTGGTGTTCAAGCCGCATCCCACCGCGCCGGAGCAGTGGGCGCACGCGATGGTGGCCGAGGCGAGCGCGCTGGGCGCCGAACTGACCGTGCTGGAAAGGGATTCCGGCCGCTCCGGCGCGACAGGCGCATCCCTGCTCGCGGAGGTGCTGTACCAGCGGATGCGGCCGGCACTGGTCGTCGGCTGCTTCTCCACCGCGCTCCTGACGGCGGCCGCGTTCTACGGGCTGCCGGTCGCCAGGACCGGTACGGACCTGCTGCTGGACCGGCTCGCCCCGTACCAGAACAGCAACCGGGTGCCGGTGACGCTGGTCGACGCGCTGCTGCCGGATCTGGGCGACGCACAGGCCGTACGCGAGTGGTCGCCGCCCTCCGCGGACCGGGTGGCCGAGCAGGTCTCCCCGCTGCTCACGGCGGTGGGCTTCGCGATGCAGCCCCAGATCTACCCGGACCTGCGCCCGGCGGCCGAGCACTACCTCGCGCACCATCTGAACGACCGCACCCGGCGCTACTTCAAGCGCCGCCGTCTGACGACGCTGGCCCTGCCGGGGGCGGTCCCCGCCCAGCTCTCCTTCATCCCGCGCAGCCGGGCCCTGCGAAGGGTTGCGCGCAGGGCCCGGGCGTTCAAGCGGGCGGCGTTGGGGTGAGGGCCGGTCCCGGCAGGTGAAGGGCCCCGTCCGGTCACTGGATCCGGACGGGGCCCTCGCTGCAGGGCTTCCACGGCGGCGGGGCGGGTGAACCGGCCGGCTCACCCGCCCCCGCCCCCGTACCGTCAGACGCGCACGCCCGCCCGGATGAACCGCAGGTCCGCCGCGTTCGCCTCGGTGACCTTCCACAGTTCCTGCTGCCGGCCGTGCACATCGGCCACCGCTGCCGCGTGGTCGTCGAGCAACCCGGCCGCCCGCTCCACGAGCCGGGCCCCGAGGTGCCGGTCGTGGACGGAGATGCCCCATTCGGGCCGCTCGATGTCGGCCAGGAAGTACGCCATCTTCGGGTGCGAGATCAGGCTGATGACCGGCGTGCCACAGCCGAACGGGATCATGCCCGCGTGCCCGCGCATCCCGATGACCAGCTTGGTCCTGGCGTACGTGTCACGGATCTCGTCGTTCCCGAAGTCGTACATCGGGATCACCGGCAGCGCGATGCCGTGCTCGCGCCGCAGGTCGAAGGCGATCCGTTCGTCGTCGAGCGAGTGGGCCACGCACTTCACCTCGGCATGGGCACCGAGCCCCTTCACCGCGGTGGCCATCTCGGCGAGGAAGTGCGCGTAGTCGTGGCCGAAGCGGAGCCCCGAGCGGTCGTACGCGGCGTTGATCAGCACGGTGTCCTCGCGCTGTGCGGGGTCGGTCCAGCCGTCCACCAGCTGCCGGGTGACGGTGGTCGGGCAGGGCTGGAAGCGGACCTTGTCGTGCAGTGACGGCGGCAGCAGCTCGCGGACCTTCTCGATCGAGCCGTGGTTGCGCAGCCCGAAGAACGAGGAGCGCTCCACCAGCTTGCGCAGCGAGGAGAGGAACCGGTCGCGGCCGTGGCCGTACGCCTGGCCGTCGAAGGCGTTGAAGCCGACCGCGTACACCATGACGGGTACGTCGATCCGCTCCAGCAGTTCGTCGGGGACGTTCCACTGCCAGCCGCTGTTGCCGTTCGGAGCGGTGTCCGGGATGAAGAGCCCGCCGCCGCCGATGACCAGTCCGCGGCGGGCGTTGACGCGTTCCAGGGCGGCCTCGTCGAACAGCCGGTGGGCGTGGACGGAGTGCCAGCGGGCCGGGCCGGTGTCACGGCCGAAGGCCAGCCGGACGCTCTCCGGGAGCAGCTTGTCACCGGCGTTGCCCTGCCGGTCCATGTAGAAGGCGACGTGGGCGAGTTGCTCGTCGGCCGGCCCCTCCACGGGGGTCTCGGCGTCCCTGGTGCGCTTGTACATCAGCCGGTTCGCCCGGTGGGTGGGGTCGACGCCGAGCCCCTGGAGGGCGTACTGCGCGGCGGTCGTGTCGTCGCCGTGGATCCAGGCGATCTGGGCGAGGCGTGAGAAGGCGGTGGCGGCCCGGTTGGGGGCAGCGGTGGCCAGCAGAAGCTGCGCGCGTGCCTCTTCGTAGCGGGAGACGCTCAGCAGCGCGTTGCCGAGCACCTCGTGCGGCCAGGCCTCGTCGACGGGGATCCGGACGCCGCCGAGTATGTCGGCCGCCTCCTGGTACTCACCGGCGCCGATGTGCGCGAGGGCGACCTTGCGGGCGCTCTCGGGGTCGGCGGTGCGGCGGACGTGCGGGGTGCCGTAGTGCACCAGCAGGTCGTGGTGCTTGGCGCCGGGCAGCGCCAGGTACGCGGCGTGGAACGCGGCGTCGGACAGCTCGAACTCACGCCAGCGGTCCTCGGCCCGGCCGTAGCCGGCCTCGCCGCCCTGCCACGGCTTGTGCCGGCCGGTGAAGTGCAGGATGGCGGTGGCGTCGGGCACCGGGAGGTCGCCGGAGAGCCGCCGCTTGACGAAGTTGTAGCGGGCGTCGAGCTGCACGAAGTCGCCGTCGAGCACGGCGTTCAGGATGCCCTGGTCGTGCTTGTCGAGTTCGTAGGTGCCCTTGCGGCCCACGTCGTCGATCCTGGCGCAGAACTCGTCGCTCAGGTACTCGCGCTGGATCACCAGCAGCCCGCTGTTGAGCTTGTGCTGCCCGTAGAAGAACTGCGGAACGGCGGCAAGTCCGTCGCGCAGCCTCAGCAGGTCGCCCAGGTCACCGAGGACCACCATGTCGGTGTCCAGGGTAATCACGGTGTCGTAGTCGCGCACCCGGAAGACGTCGAGGATGAAGTACGCCTTGCGGACCAGGTAGTTGTCCTGGTCGCCCTTGGCGTACGTGTCGTAGCGCGCGGCATCGACCCGGCGGAAGTCGATGCGCGGGTGCAGCGCCCGGATCTGTGCGACGGATGCGGGGCGGAGCCCGTCGTGCAGGACGATGAAGTCCTCGCAGACCCCCGGGTTGGACAGGGCGAGGCTGCGCAGCAGGGCGAGGAAGCCGGGCAGGTAGTTCTCGTCCACGAAGCTCGCGAAGGCGACGCGGCGTTTGCCGGTGAGGGCGTTGGAGGGGGCGTGGGGCGCGGGTGCGGCAGGGGGCGTCGTCGTCATCGCAGTCGGATCCTCGTATCGGTGACGCTCTGGGCGCGTTCCATGACCCACGCCTTTTCGCTGGTGTACTCGTGGACGGAGGTGATGGGCATCTTCATCGCGGCCGGCAGCCGGTAGGCGCCGCTCTCGTAGAAGTCGAAGCCGATCAGGTCGAGTTGTGAGCTGACGTCCAGGTGGTCCAGCAGCCACAGCATGTTGAATCCGCTGGTGGGGATGGCCGGCCAGACGTCCGTGCCGACCCTGCCGATGTTGCGCAGCGGCCAGCGCAGGGATTCGTCGCCGAGGTACTGCTGCGCGCCGGGCACCAGCCGGTTGCGCAGCGAGTACTTCCAGTCGCCGGAGACCCCGCCGAAGACCAGCCGGGTATGGACCTTCTGGTCCCAGTTGAAGCCGTGCTTGTGGATGGTGGCGTGGATGTCGGTACGGCTGCCGGTCGCCGCGGGGTCGATCCGGTACGAGTTGAAGCGGACGACGAGGTCGTACGCGTCGATCTCCGCGCCCATCGAACCGGTGCCGACACGTTGCGAGTTGGCGATCAGACAGATCGACTTCCCCGCGATGCGGTTGCGGAACTCGCCGAGCGTCGTCCATTCGACGTCGCCGAAGGTGGGATCGCCGACCGGGCCACGCATCCGGGCCCGGCGCTGGCCGGCGTAGAGCTCCATGAGTCCGGTGAGGGAGGTGAGGTCGCCGTGGCCGGCGCCTGTGCGGGGAGCGCCGCCACCACCGGGCGCGCCGCCGGCCTCCAGCGCGAGGCCGACGTACTGGCTGAGGGCCTCCTGGATCTCCGGCACGGGCGCGCCCGCCCGGTCCTGGGCCAGCAGCGCGCCGATGAGCCGGGATCGCGCCCGGCTCCAGTCCCCGCGCCCGTACAGTGCCAGGCCCTCGGCCCAGGTGTCGGTGACCGACCCCGCAGCGAAGCCCTCGGCCTCGGGGCAGCTCTGCTCCAGCTTCAGCAGCAGTTCGCTCTGGAACTCCGCGCCTGCCCGCAGCCCGGCCGTCTTCGCCGCGACCCCGAAGCCGTCCTCGTCGGTGAGGGCCAGGTAGCGCTCGTACGCCTCGACGGCGGCGCTCTCCGCGCCGATCGCCTCCAGGACACGAGCCCGCAGCCGCCAGGCCGCCCGGGACTTCTTGCGCTGGGTCAGCACGGTGTCGGTGATGAGGACGGCGAGCTTCAGCTCGTCGTCGTAGCCGCAGTCCAGCGCCTTGGAGCCGACCGCGAGCAAGGGGTCGAGCAGCTGGTCACCGATGACCAGCGCGGAGGCCGGCCCGCCTTTGCCGGCGCGCCGCAGCAGCGGGAGCGGGGCGGCTGCCTCGGAGGACGGCTGCTCCATGGTCGCGTGGGTGGCCAGCAGATTCCGCAGGGCCTCGGCGAGCGCCGCACGCCGCCGGTCGAGGCCGGCGACCAGCTTCCCGCTGTGCGCGGCGCAGGCGCGCAGACAGGTCTCCAGTTCCGTCGGGCGGACGGTGGTGAGGGAGGACGTGCCGCCGTCGGGCGGTGTCGGTTCCTCCGCGTCACGCTGCCGTGGCCAACGGGTGCGGGCTTTCGTCATGGCGCTCCAAGCGTCTGCTGCCCGTGGGGGGAAGGGGCGTAGGAAGAGAGGGAGGTACGGATGTTCGTCAACCGTTCGTGGTTCCGTAGCACGCTAGGAAACCTGAACGGCCGGAACATGAACTCGCCCTGTCAGCACGGAAAACTGCCGCCCTCCGTCCGTGGGCACCGGCCGGCCCGGCCTCCCGGCCACCGTCCGCGCCGGATGACCGAGCGGGTACGGCCGCGTGAAGGCCGGCGGTCCATCGGATGAACCACCTTTTCGCCCGCGGGATCTGGCGATGCTCGATGGCATATTCGACCCATCATGAGGACTCCGTCGATTCTCCGATCGCCGCGTGGCCGGGGTGCCGCCCTGGCCGCCGTGCTCACCGTCGCGACCGTCTGCGCCGGCGACGCGGTGGCCCGCAGCTACCCCTTCGGCCTGCACACCCGCAGCGTGAACGACCTGGGCAATCAGTTCGTACCGTTCCACGCCCGGCTCTGGGACCTGCTGCACGGGCGGGCGGACGGCGGACTGCTGGTCAACTGGCAGTCGGGCTTCGGCACGAGCTTCCTGCCGGACCTCGGTACGTACCTGACCAGCCCCTTCGCCCTGCTCGTCGGGGTGTTCCCGAGGGACCGGATCGACCTGGCCGTCTACGTGGTCACGCTGGTGAAGACGGGGGCGGCAGCGGCGGCCATGACCTGGCTGCTCACCGCGTTGCGCCGGGGGCGCGGCCGGGAGTGGCTGGCGGCGGTGCTCGGCGCCTCGTACGCGCTGTGCGGCTGGTCGGTCGTCGAGGCCGCGTACAACCCGATGTGGCTGGACGGACTGATCGCCTTCCCGCTGCTCTGCCTGGCCGGCGAGTGGGCGCGCACCGCGCGGCGCCCCGTGCTGGGGACGCTCCTGGTCACGCTCGCCTGGGTGTCCAACTTCTACACCGCGTACATGGCCACGCTCGGGGCTGCCCTGGTGCTGGTGGTACGGCTGCTGCTGGAGGACGGGACGTCGCGTGAGCGGGTCCGGGGGCTGGTGCGCGCGGTGCGGACGGTGCTGATCGGCATCGGGCTGGCGGCGCCGGTGCTGGTGCCGGTGTTCCTGGGGACGCGGCACGCCTACCCGGGCTGGACCCGGGAGTTCGCCCCGGCCGCCTGGCCGGACGTCGCCGCCCGGCTGCTGCCTGCCACGTACGGATTCTTCAGCCCGGCGGTCTTCCTCGGCACGGGCTCGCTGCTGCTGGCCTGTGCGCTGGCCTTTCACCGTGCCGTGCCGCGCACCGAGCGGTGGGTGTGGCCGGGGCTGGTGGCAGTGGTCGCGCTGTCGTTGCAGTGGGGGCCCACGCATCTGCTCTGGCACGCCTTCGCGACGCCGAACGGGAGCCCGTTCCGGCAGACGTTCGTCCTTTCCGGCATCGTGGTGATCGCCGCCTGGACCTCCGTCGCCCATGCCTGGCCGGACCGGCGGGCGCTGCTGGGCGGGGGCGGGGTGCTGGTGCTGGTCGCCGCGGCCGCCGCCCCCAGCGAACTGGTCACCCGGTGGACCTATCCGCTGTTCGCCGCCGGACTGGTGGCGGCCGTCTGCGGTCTCGCGCTGGTCCGCAGCCGCAGGTTCGTCGTGCTCGCGGTGCTCCTGCTGGTCGGTGCGCAGGCCGGGCAGGCCGCCGCGACCACCGCGTACGCCGACCGGCAGCGGCTGAACCGGCTCGACGACTACGCCCCCTGGGGCGAGCGGCAGAGCCTCCAGTCCGCTGCGGTCGCCGCCGCCGACGGCTGGCCTCGCTACCGCACCGACCCCGGCCTCGAACAGAGCACAGCCAACGATCCGATGCTGGTCGGCGGGCAGGGCGGGGCCTACTACAGCAGCCATACGCCTGACGTGACGACCCGCACCTTCCTCGCGCTGGGCGCCGGCTGGACCTCGCGGGGCCGCGCGCTGCAGAGCCTGGACAACCCGGTGACCGACGCGGTGTTCTCGGTCGGGGCCCGGGTCCGTATGCCGCGCGATCCGCATCAGGTCTGGAACCGCCCGGACCGGCGGCCGGTGACCGTGTCCCGGCAGGACGTCCCGCCGCTGGTGACGGTGCGGCCGTCGGGGTCCGGTTCGTCCGGGTGGGGGCGCTCGCCGTTCCGCAATCAGGAGAAGGTGCTGGGCGCTTCGGTGTACACGCTGCCCACGACCGCGCTGCGGTCCGCGGACGGCAGCGCCGCCACCGACAGGAACACGAGCACCTACGCGGCGAAGCCCGGCACGTACGCCTTGGAGGCGATGTGCCCCGCGGGCAGCCAGGTGTTCCTGTGGGCGCCCGACCTGTTCGGCACCGCCCGGCTGGGTGCGACCGGTGAACCGGCCGATGTCCGGGGCGACATGCCCGCACGCCGTGCCGGGATACTGCCGCTGGGCGCGGGTGCGGGCCGGATCACCGTGACGCTCCGGGTGGAGAGGGCGGGGACCGTCCCGCACGAGTCCGTCGGCTGCCTGGATCCGGGGCGCCTCGCCTCGGCGGTGGCGGAGCTGAAGCACACGGGCGCGACGCGGGTCACCGTCTCGGGCGCCGGTGTGCACGCCGAACTCCCGCCGCGGACGCGGGGGGTGGCCGTGCTGGCCGCGCCCCGGATCGCGGGATGGAGCTGCGACGGGCGTCCGGCCGACTCGTACCTCGGCCTGGTGGCGGTGCCGGTCGGCGGCGACCGGACCTCGGTGGACTGCACCTTCCGGCCGCCGGGGCTGCGGGCCGGGACGATTGCCGGGACGGCCGCACTGGCGGCACTGCTCGCCGTGGCGTTCGGACCGGCGGCCCTGACGCGCGTACGGCGGCGGCGCGCACGACCGTAGCGACGAAGGCACCGGGCGCCGCTACGGCAGGGCGGGATCGGCCCGGCCGCGCACCGGCAGGGGGAGCGCAGCCTCAACGTGCCCCGGCAGGGCGGGCTCGCGTGACCGTGCTGCGGCAGGGCGGGATCGCGTGACCGTGCTGCGGCGGGGCGGGATCGGCCTCACTGCCCGCCAACAGTGCCGGACCGGCCTGCTCCGTACCGCGTCTCGATGCCCGCGATGATCAGCCGCAGGCCGTCCTCGAAGCGTTCGTCGTAGTTGGCGAAGATCTCGGCGCCGGCCGCGGCGGCCAGCGGGTAGCGGGCCAGCCGTTCCGCGCGTTCACCGATGTCGAAGCCCTCGCGCTGCTGGTCCGGCATCGGGCGGACGCCCTGCTCCTCGCTGACGAAGCCCATCGTGTACGAGTACGCGGTGGTGCCCGCCCGCACGGCCTGCCACAGCTCGAAGCCCGCGTCGACCATGGTCCGAAGATGCGCCTCGAGCCCGTCCGCGTGCTCGGTTCCGGTGAACTTCGCGCCGCCGTAGACCTTGGCCCCGTCGCGGTAGCGCAGCAGGGCTCTGCGCAGCCCGCTGTTGTACGCGACGAGCTGGTCCTGCCAGCGCTCCGGGGTCGGGCCCGGCAGACCCTCGTCGAGCATCCGGCGGTACATCACCGTGGCCATCTCGTCGAGCAGCGCCTGCTTGTCCTTGAAGTGCCAGTAGAGCGCGGGCGCCTTGACGTCCAGCTCCCTGGCGATGGCGCGCAGGCTGAGCCCGTCCAGGCCCACCTCGTTCAGCAGCCGCAGCGCCGTGTCGGCCACCCGGGACCGGTCGATCTTCGTCGTACCCACCTCGCCAAGTTAACAGCCCCCGCCTTGACAACTTAACAGCGTTAAGCGCAGACTCCGGACCATGGAACTTAACGATGTTAAGGAAACTGTCCGGGAGACCTCGGTCCTCATCGTCGGCGCGGGTCCCTGCGGCCTCGCCCTCGCCTGCGACCTGGCCCGTCGCGGCGTCCCCGCCCTCCTCGTCGAGCAGGCGCCCGCCCTCTTCCCCGGCTCGCGGGGCAAGGGCATCCAGCCCCGCACCCGGGAGGTCCTCGACAACCTCGGGGTCGGTGACGCGGTCCGCGAGCACGGCGGTCCCGCGCCCGTCGGGATGGCCTGGCGGAACGGTGAGCGGATGGGCGAGCACCACATGTTCCGGGTGGCCGCCCCGACGGACGCCGAACCCTACGGGGAGCCGTGGATGATGCCGCAGTGGCGCACCCAGGAGATCCTGCTGGCGCGCCTGCGCGAGCTGGGCGGCGACGTCGTCCTCTCGACCGCGCTGACCGGCCTCGACCAGGACGCGGACGGGGTCACCGCGCAGCTGAGCACCGGCCCGGTCCGCGCCTCCTACCTGGTCGCGGCGGACGGCGGGCGCTCCACCGTGCGCCGGGCGCTGTCCCTCGCGATGACCGGGGAGACGGTGGACCCGGCGCCGATGCTGGTGGCCGACGTGCGGGTGGCCGAGGACGCGCTCGACCGGCTCAACTGGCACATGATGAACACCGACTCGGGGTTCATCACGCTGTGCCCGCTGCCCGGGACCGTGGACTTCCAGCTGGTCGCCCAGTTCAAGGAGGGCGAGCCGGACATCTCCCCGGAGGGGGTGCGCGCAGTCGTCGCCGAACGCACCCACCTGGACGCGCAGGACGTCACCGAGGTGCTCTGGGCCTCCGACTTCCGCCCGCGCGCCGCGCTCGCCGACCGGTTCCGCGACGGGCGGGTCTTCCTGGCCGGGGACGCCGCCCACGTCCACTCCCCCGCGGGCGGCCAGGGGCTCAACACCAGCGTGCAGGACGCGTACAACCTGGGCTGGAAGCTCGGCCAGGTGCTGGGCCACGGGGCGCCAGCCGCCCTGCTCGACAGCTACGAGGAGGAGCGCCGCCCCGTCGCCGCCGAGATGCTCGGCCTGTCCACCCGTATCCACCGCGGCGAGCAGGAGCGGGGCGCGGCCGCCCAGCAGCTGGGCCTCGGGTACCGCGAGGGCCCGCTGTCGGTGGGCCGCGCGGGCGCTCTGGAGGCCGGCGACCGGGCCCCCGACGGGCCGGCGGGCGAGCGGCGGCTGTTCGACGTCTTCCGGGGCCCGCACTTCACCCTGCTGGCGGTCGGCACCGAAGCGGAGCTGCCGGAGTTCACCGGCTCACAGGTCAGGGTGCACCGCGTGGCCGCCTACGAGGCATACGGCAAGGGGCTGTTCCTGGTCCGGCCCGACGGCTACATCGGCTGGGCGGGCGAGGACGCGACCGGCCTCGCGGAGTATCTGGCCCCGCTGGGTCTCGGCCTCGGGCGCGGCTGAACTCCCGCGTTCGTCGGTGCGGAGCCCGCGACCGGCGCCCTGCCCGACCGACCCGATCGCCCGCGCCCCGGCACTCGCCCGCGCCCCGGCACCCGCCCGCGCGGAGGGCGCGCCCCTCGCCCATTCCCCGCGGCCCGCGCGCGGGCGGCTCCGCACTGACCAACAATGGCGGGAGGCACCACGCGGCGAGCCTGCGTGGTGCGGCCCAGACCGAGAGGAGCGGGCGGCATGAGCGCACAACCGCTACCGGCACGCCGCGCTCTGCGCCCTGCACCGGTCAGGTCCTCTCGTTCGGATCACCCCGCGAGCCCGGCATGATCCGAACGAGAGGTCCCAGGTCCGACGCCTATCGCGCGAAGGCGTGTGAAAGGACCCGCACGCCCGAGGGGGCCCGCACGTGCGAGGTGCGCGCGTGAGCGAGAGAACCCGCACGTGCGAGGTGCGCGCGTGAGCGCCGGCGTGGACAAGGCGGCGGCGCTGCGCAAAGCCGTCCGGGTGACGCTGGCGGTGAGCATCGGCTTCTACCCGCTGCTGTACGCCGCCGAGCAGCCGATCGCCGCTCTCTACGCGCTCTTCGCGCCCATTGCCTTCGGTCTGCTCTCCGCCATCCCCGGATCCGGCCGGCAGAGGGCATCCGTCATGCTGTGCGCGCTTCCCGCGGCACTCGCGCTGGCGTCCCTGGGAACGGTCCTCGCGGTGAACACCTGGGCGGCGGTCGGCGGCGTGCTCGCCGTCGGGTTCCTGCTGACGTTCGCGGCCGTGGCAGGCCCGCGACCGGCGGGAACGGGGCCCGGTCTTCAGCTCTTCTACATCCTCGCCTGCTTTCCCCCCTACGCCCCCGATTCGCTGGGGGCCCGGCTCCTGGGGCTCACCACGGGGATCCTGCTCCTCGCCGCATGCGAGGTGCTCCTGCCGGAACCGTCCGCCGCGTCCTACCGGGAACGGCTGGCGCGCGCGCTCGGGACGGCAGCCGTCGGGGCCGCGCGCGGCGAGGTCCCGCCCGAGAAGCTGCGCAAGGCCGGATCGAAACTGCGGCTGTCGCACATCCCGCCGGCGGAGAGACCCGCCGGCGCGGGCCGGAAGGACCGCGCGCTGGATCAGGCCGGCCGCTCGGTACGCCGGCTCCTGGAACAGCTGGCCACGCTCGCCGAAGCGACACCGGGAGCCGCCGACGACGCGTCCGCCGCCCTCCTCGGCCGGGTCGCGGCGGTCTGCACCGCATGCGCGCGGTTCTTGCGTACCGGCAGCCACCCGCCCCTGGCCGGGGCACTGGAAGAGGCGATGCTGCGCTTCCAGGAGGAACGCGTCCGTCTGGTGTCGGGCCCGCCCGGCGACATGCCCCCGACCGCCGTGCTGCAGCGCCAGTCGCGGGTGCTGGCACTGGCCGAATCGGCCCGGATCGTGGAGGTCACCGCAGACATCGCCGTGAACGGCCGGCCCACCGCACCGGCCGCCCCGCCCGATCTGTTCTGGTACGCGGAGCTGTCCACACCGAGGCTGTGGGCCCACCGCGTCCTCGGCAACATGACGTTCCGGTCGGTGGTCTTCCAGAACGCCGTACGGACCGCGCTCGCCCTGGCGGCCGCCCGGCTGGTGGCCGGTTCCTTCGACCTGGCCCACGGGTTCTGGGTGCTTCTGGCCGTGCTGACCCTCGGGCGTACGACCGTGGGCGCGACCTGGCGGACGGTTCGCCTGTCGGTGGCCGGCAATGCGGTGGGGGCTCTCGTGGCGGGGGCCCTCCTGACGGGGGTCGGCCCGCACACCGATGTGTACGCCGCCCTGCTCGCCCCCGCGATGCTGGTGGGGTTCTCGCTGGGACCGTTGCTGGGGATCGCGTTCGCGCAAGGAGCGTTCACCCTGGTCGTGGCCACCGCGTTCGCCCAGATGTCGCCGGTCACCTGGCGCTTGTCGGAGGCACGGATGATCGACGTCGTCACCGGCAGCGTGATCGGCCTGGTGTGCGGGCTGCTGGCCTGGCCGGCCGGGGCCCGAAGGGAAGTCCGCCGCGCCATGGCCGGACTGCTGCGCTCGTGCGGCGGGATGGTGCCCCCGACCGCGGAGACGCTGCTGACCCCGCCGGGCTCGTCGACGCAGACCGTGCAGACCGTGCAGACGTTGCCGAGCCTGCACAAGGTGCGCCTTGCCGAGGCGGCGTACGCGCAGTACCGGAGCGAGGCCCCGGGCGCCTCCCAGGAGGCCGGCCCCGACTGGCACGCCGTACTCATCGCCGCCGGCCACATGCTCATGGGCGCGTACCGGCTGCCCCGCTTCGGCCTTCGCCCGCGCGCCGGCACGACGGGCCCGTCCGCGGCCTGGGCCCGCGCCACGGCGGCGGCACTGGAAGTGGAGGCCGACCGGATCGCTTCGCTGCTGGGCGGCCGAACGGTGCCCGCGCGGCCGCCCGTACCGCACCCCGGCGACTACCCGCCGACTTCACTGTCGGTCGACCTGGAGGTGTGGATGACAAGCCTCGGCCATCAGTTCGGCCACATCGAGGCCTCCGTGACGCCACCGTCCCGCTCGGGAGCCCCTGGACTGCCCGGGAGCAGCTCCCGGGAGCCCTGAGGCCCGGTCAGACGCTGCTGAGGGAGAGCTTCGCCGCGAAGCCGAGGAACAGCACGCCCGCCGCCGAAGTGGCTCCCGCCGAGAGCCGCTTGCGACGGCGGAACGCGGCGGACAGCCGGGTGCCGCCGAAGATCAGCATCGACAGGTACAGGAAGCTGGCTGTCTGGAGCAGGGTGCCCAGCAGCAGGAAGGAGAGCGCCGGGTACGCGTACCCGGGGTCGACGAACTGCACGAAGAACGAGATCAGGAACAGGATCGCCTTCGGGTTGAACAGGCTGACCACCAGCGCCCGCCGGTACGGCCGCTCCATGGTGCCCGGGGTCTCGGTCCCGTCCGCCGTCTCACCCGTGAGCTCGGCCACCCGGCGGTGCCGCTCGCGCCACATGGACACCGCAGCGCGCAGCATCCCGATCGCCAGCCAGGTCAGATAGCCCGCACCGGCGAACTTCACCACGGCGAAGAGCACGGGCGTCGTCTGCAGCAGGGACGAGGCCCCGAGCGCGGACAGCGTCATCAGCACGGTGTCCCCGGTCCACACGCCGGCCGCGGCCACATAGCCGGTCCGCACCCCGCGCCGGGCGGCGACGGACAGCACGTACAGCGAATTCGGCCCCGGCAGCAGAACGATGAGCACGAGGCCGGCGAGATAGGTCGGAAGGTCGGTGACACCCAGCATGAAACGGAGTGTCGCACGGGCGTGCGACGCCCCGGTCCCGGGGGTTCCGGGGCGGGAGTCCGGGGCGGAAGTTCCGCGGCAGGGCCCTCTCAGCCCCCGTCGCCGTCGCGCAGGCGGTCCACCGAGAGCTCCGTCTCCACGCCGCCTCGTCGGGCACGGCGAACGACGTCCCGCGCTTGTGGTGCGCCTCAGAACGCGTCCACCGGCACGTACGTCCCCCACACGTCCCGCAGCGCGTTGCACACCTCGCCCACCGTGGCGCGGGCCCGCAGCGCGTCCTTCATCGGGTAGAGCACGTTGTCCGAGCCCTCGGCCGCCTTGCGCAGGGCCGCCAGGGCCGCGTCCACCGCGCCCCGGTCGCGTGCGGCACGGAGTCTCGCCAGCCGGGCCGCCTGCTGGGCCTCGATCGCCGGATCGACGCGGAGCGGCTCGTACGGCTCCTCCTCGTCGAGCCGGAAGCGGTTGACGCCGACGACGACCCGCTCGGCACTGTCCGTCTCCAGGGCGATGCGGTAGGCGCTGCGCTCGATCTCGTTCTTCTGGAAGCCGCGCTCGATCGCGTGGACGGCGCCGCCCATGTCCTCGATCCTGAGCATCAGTTCCACGGCCGCGGCCTCGACGTCGTCGGTCATCTTCTCGACGACGTAGCTGCCCGCGAACGGGTCGACGGTGGCCGTCACGTCCGTCTCGTACGCCAGGACCTGCTGGGTGCGCAGGGCGAGGCGGGCGGACTTGTCCGTCGGGAGCGCGATCGCCTCGTCGAAGGAGTTGGTGTGCAACGACTGGGTGCCGCCCAGGACCGCGGCGAGCCCCTGCACCGCGACGCGCACCAGGTTGACCTCGGGCTGCTGCGCGGTGAGCTGGACGCCCGCGGTCTGGGTGTGGAAGCGGAGCATCAGCGACTTGGGATTCTCCGCACCGAACTCCTCCTTCATCACCCGCGCCCAGATCCGCCGGGCGGCGCGGAACTTGGCGACCTCCTCCAGGATCGTCGTACGCGAGACGAAGAAGAACGAGAGCCGCGGGGCGAAGTCGTCGACGTCCATGCCGGCCGCGACGGCGGTACGCACGTACTCGATGCCGTCCGCGAGCGTGAAGGCGATCTCCTGCGCGGGCGATGCCCCGGCCTCCGCCATGTGGTAGCCGGAGATCGAGATGGTGTTCCACTTCGGGATCTCGGCCCGGCAGTACTTGAAGATGTCGGCGATCAGCCGCAGCGAGGGCTGGGGCGGGAAGATGTACGTGCCGCGGGCGATGTACTCCTTGAGCACGTCGTTCTGGATGGTGCCCGTGAGCTGCTGGGCCGGGACGCCCTGCTCCTCCGCGACCAGCTGGTACATGAGCAGGAGCAGCGCGGCAGGGGCGTTGATCGTCATGGACGTGGAGACCTTGTCCAGCGGGATCCCGTCGAACAGCACGCGCATGTCGTCGACCGAGTCGATCGCCACCCCGACCTTGCCGACCTCACCGGACGCGATCTCCGCGTCGGAGTCGTGGCCCATCTGGGTGGGCAGGTCGAAGGCGACGGAGAGGCCCGTCGTGCCGTTGGCGATCAGCTGCTTGTAGCGGGCGTTGGACTCGGTGGCCGTACCGAAGCCCGCGTACTGGCGCATCGTCCAGGGGCGGCCGGTGTACATGGACGGGTACACACCGCGCGTGAAGGGGTAGGCACCCGGCTCCCCCAGCTTCTCCGCCGGGTCCCACCCGTCGAGCGTGTCCGGCCCGTAGACCGGCTCGATGGGCAGTCCCGACTCCGACTCGCGTGTCATCTGCTGCACCTCCCGCTGAAGCTGCTCGCCGGCAGCCGATGGTCTTCGCGACGGACTGTAGCGGCGGGTGCTCGAGCATTGGACGGGCCGGGCCGGGACCTTGCCCACAGCCCCGATGCCTGACATCCTCCGGGCCTCCATGCCGCTTTCCCCATCATGCGCAGGATTCGGCAACCGGGCAGAGCGGGAATCCGTCCCATGAGATACCGCAGATTCAGGGGGCCGAGATGATACGCAGCAGCAGGACCGGGCGCGGCCACGCGCACAGAGGCGGCCGGGGGGCCGGTGCGGCATCCGCCGTCGCCGTACTGGCACTGGTCGCCGTGACCGCGGGATGCAAGGCGGAACCCGCCGGCAGCGCGTCGGCCGCCCCTCCGGCGAGCAGCTCACCCACCGACGACGCCAAGCCCGGCGCGAACGGGCCGGAGTCCGCCACGCCGTCCGCGAGCGCGAAGCCGAGCACACCGGCGACGACGACACCCGGGGCGACCCCCGAGTCCGCACCCCCCTCCGCACCCCCGTCCGCGCCCCCTTCCTCGCCCCCTTCCTCGCCGTCGGCCGATCCGCAGGCCGAGGTGCTGATGGCGAGCGGCGCCGAGGGCAAGCAGGTACGTGAGCTCCAGGCTCGGCTGCGTCAGATCGGCCACTTCGACCGCAGCCCCACGGGCTACTACGGCTCCGTCACGGTCGCCTCCGTGCAGTCGTTCCAGGGCAAGCGCGGACTGTCCCGTACAGGGAAGACGGACACGCTCACCTGGCAGAAGCTGCTCGGCATGACGCACCGGCCGACGGCCGCCGAGCTGAACCCGCCGACCACCCGTCCGGTCGCGAAGCCGGACAAGCGCTGTATGACGGGCCGGGTGATCTGCATCAGCAAGAACAGCCGGTCGCTGTCCTGGATGATCGACGGCAAGGTCGTCTCGTCGATGGACGTGCGGTTCGGCTCGCAGTACACGCCGACGCGCGAAGGCACCTTCTCCGTCTACTGGAAGTCCCGCCACCACGTGTCGACGATCTACCACACGGCCATGCCGTACGCGATGTTCTTCAGCGGCGGTCAGGCGGTGCACTACTCGTCGGACTTCGCGGCCCGCGGCTACAACGGCGCCTCGCACGGCTGCGTCAACGTCCGGGACGAGGGGAAGATCGCCTCGCTGTTCGACCAGGTCCGCAACGGCGACAAGGTCGTCGTCTACAAGTGAGGTCCTGGACGAGGGGCGCGGACGGGACCGGGGGAACGTGTCCCGCCCGCGCCGTTTGCGCCGAGCCGTAGGTACGGGGGGAACCCCGGCTCCGGGCGCTGCCGATGACCAGTCGGCTCACTCATTACTGCGCCCGCAGGCCGAAAAACGTCACACCCGGTGGTGGTGGGGCGGTGCGGACCGTCAGCGCGCCACGCCGGAGAACGCCGACGCCGGGAAGTGCGAGGACCCGGAGTCCGGGGCGAGGGCGGTGGCCGAGGGCTCCGGGGGAGCCGTGGAGAAGCGGATCGAGGGCAGGGTGCCAGAGCCGCCACCGGACGAGCCGTCACTGCCGGCCGGGTCGTCGTCGCCGCCGTTGTCGTTGCCGCTCTGACCGTCGTCGCCCTTCCCGCCGCCGCTCGTACCGCTGCCGCTCGTTCCGTCGGCGCTCGTTCCGTCGGCCTGGTCGATCATCCGGTCGCAGAACCGGTCGAGGTTGCGGGCGCCACCGGCCAGCGCTTCGAGGCGGCTTCTGCGCTCGTCGTCGAGCGCGCCGTCGCGGTAGGCGCGGCAGGCCTTCAGAGTCTTGGCGTACCAGGTGAGCGTCTTGCCGCCGGTGCTGCCGGACGTCCCGTCGCCCGCCTGGCCGTCCTGACTGCTCTCGCCCTGCGTCGCGTCGGCACCGTCCGACAGGGCGTCCCCGGTGCCGCCGGACCGGTCGTCGCCGGTGCCCTCGCCGCCGGTGTCCTCGTCCGTGGCGCGGCCGTCGCCTTCGGGACGGCCGCTCTCCGGGCCGCCGGCGCCGCCGGAACCGGGCTTGCCCGGCATCGCGGTGTCGCCGCCCGGGGATCCGGGCGGCGGTGCGGACGTCTCGTCGTCCGCGGTGAGGCCGGAACCCAGCTCCTCGGGGGTCGCCGCGGCCGACACCGAGGTGGCCGGTGCGGGCGCGTGGCGGCCGAAGGGACCGGGCAGCACCCCGGTCCCGGCTGCCACGGCCACCCCGCCGATCGCGCAGCACGCGAGGGAGGCGACCAGACCGAAGCGGATCGGCCGGCTCCAGCGCATCGGGCGGGGGCCGCGGGAACCCGCGGCTCCGGACGCCGTGCCGGAACCGGCCGAGCGTATGTGTACGGGGGCGAGCATCCCGGACTCGGACTCGGTGGAGCCGTCCGTCCCGGCGGTCCGGGCAGCGCGCAGCGGAACCGCGGAGGCGGACACTGCGGTGGTACGGCGGGCTGCGCGGAAGGCGGCCAGTGCGGCGGCCTCGCCGGGCAGTTCCCCGGTGGCGGGGCGGGCGGAGCGGGCCACGACGTCCAGAGCGGCCGCGAGCCTTTCGGCGTCCTGTCGGAGCCGGCCGTCGGCAGGATCGACCGGTTGGCGGTGGAGCATTTTCTCCGCCGCTGCCTTGTCAAGCCATTCATGCTGCTCGTCGGCCATCACATGTCCTTCTGCGTCCACTGACGCGAATGCGTCACACCGGCGGGCGCCACCAGGCCGGTGCGGGAGGGGCGTTGCGCGGGAACGGCGCCGAGTTCCACCGTCCGGCCCGCCCCGTTGCCCTGCGGGGACCGCGCCGGGGCGGTGCCGTCGACCGGCCCCCTCGGCGCACCGACGCCTCCGGCCGGTCCGTCGCCGCGCGGACGGTTCGCTTCCGCGGAGCCGGGGCCGGGGCCGGGGGCGGAACCGACGGCCCGCAGACCGCCTTCGCCGCCCGGTTTCCCGGCACCGCCCACGCCGTCCACGCCGCCCAAGCCATCCGTCCGCAGCAGTTCGGCGAGCCGCTTCAGCCCGCGGTGCGCGGCGGTGCGGACCGCGCCGGGCCGCTTGCCCAGCGTCTGCGCCGCGCTCTTCGCGTCGAGACCGACCACCACGCGCAGCACCACGGCCTCGGCCTGGTCCTGCGGCAGCTGGGCGATGAGCGACATGGTGCGGCTGGTGGCCAGCGCCTCGATCGCCTCGTCGGCCGTGTCGGACCCGGCCGGCTTCTCGGACAGTTCCGTCTCGTCGCCGCCGACGGCGGGCCGCCTGCCGCGCATCCGCAGATGGTCCAGGGCACGGTTGCGCGCTATCCGCGCCGCCCAGCCCCGGAAGCGGTCGGCGTCACCGCTGAACCGTTCGAGGTCCCTGGCTATCTGCAGCCACGACTCGGACGCGACGTCCTCGGCGTCCGGCTCCCCCACCAGCGTTCGTATGTAGCCCAGCAGCCGCGGCTGCACAGCGCGGTACACAGCACGGAAGGCGTCCTCGTCCCCGTCCTGCGCCGCGAGCACCGCGGCAGTAAGCCCCGCGTCGTCCCCCAGCACTCCCTCAACCTGCCCTGCTGTCCTGAATCGCAGCTGGTCATCGCTGCCGCGCCACCCTGCGCGACTCAGCACGCTACGTCCTTCGCGGGCACCGCGTCCATGACTTGTACAACCCGCAACATTCTTCGGACACCGTGCGGTGTGACAGAAAACGCAGTCGTGGCGCTGAGATGAGTACGGGGTCGTCCTGCGGCCCCGCGGAGGACGACCGGGGCCTCTCCTGTGGGGGGTGGCGGCCTCGGTCGTCTTCCTTTGACCCTCTCTGGCCAGGAAGAACGCGGCTCACGCGGCTCACTGGGTTCACGGGGCTTCCGGACGACCAGCACGTGACCGTCGACGCATCAGGCACCAGGACCGTCACCGCACGGCACACGAACGAAACCGGCCACCACCCCATGGGCGATGCGTCGAGGGCCGGAGCGGTTCGCGACCCGTCGGGCGAAGTCCTTACAGCAGACGCACCCCTGCTCCATGGCCGCGTGCCGATGAGGGCCGGGTGGTGAGTTCGTGTTCCGTTTGGGGGCCGGCCGGTGAGGTGGTGCTTCCGTGTGCTGTGACGTTTCTGTGTGTCAGGGCGCAGAAGGAGAGGGGCGGCATGCTGGGCGATCGAAGA
>NZ_JBEOVJ010000069.1:0-44987 GCF_040295435.1 Streptomyces sp. NPDC002809 | reverse complement strand
GAACGTGGTGTCGTCGGGCTTGAGGCCGAGACCGGCGATCGAGGTGTAGAACCCGATCTGCGCGTTGATGTTGTTGTACGTGCCCGGCTTGAACAGCCGGGTGGCCGTGCGCGGCCACCCGGCCCCTCCCCGTCACACCTGCGGGTCGGTGGCCTCGAACCAGGTGGGGTCGTCGGTCATCGACTGCTTGATCCGGAAGAGCGCGAACTCCTCCAGGGGCGGAAGCGCGTCGATGTGGAACCAGTCCACTTCGAGCGACTCGTCGTCGTTGACCCGGGCCGTGCCGCCGGTGGCGCGGCAGCGGAAGGTGACGTCCAGATACTGGCAGCGGTCGCCGTTCTCGTACTGCACGGGAGGCAGGGCCTGGGTGAGCACCACCCGCTCCGCCACACAGCGCACGGCCGTCTCCTCGTAAACCTCTCGCTCCGCCGTCGCCGCGGGCTGCTCCCCCGGTTCGGAGATGCCTCCGACGATCGACCACTTGCCGGTGTCGGCGCGTCGTCCGAGAAGCACTCTGCCTTCGTCGTCGAAGACGACCGCGCTGACGCCGGGCAGCAGGAGCAACTGTTGACCCGCGGTGGCGCGGATCTCGCGGATGAAGTCAGGAATTGCCATGCCACGACCCTACGTGGCGCGCGCACCCGCTCAGCGGGAACGTCGTGCGCGCACCGTCCGCGTCGCGACCCAGCCGAGACCGGTCAGCGCGAGCAGCGCCAGCAGCCCCTCGGGCAGCGGGCCCATCCTGGTGGCCGGAGTCAGCGAGGAGCGCAGCGGCACCTCGTCCACCAGGGCGTCGGGCGTGAACATCTTCGTCTTCTGGACGACGGTGCCGTCCGGGCGGATCACCGCGCTGACACCGCTGGTGACCGGGACGACCACGGAACGGCTGTGCTCGACCGCGCGTACCCGGGACATGGCGAGCTGCTGGTAGGTCATCTCGCTGCGGCCGAAGGTGGCGTTGTTGCTGGGGACGGCGATCAGCTGGGCGCCGTGCTCGACCGTGTCGCGTACGGCGTCGTCGAACGCGGCCTCGTAACAGGTGACCAGGCCGACTTCGGTGCCCGCCAGGTCGAAGACGCCGACCTTCTTGCCCGGCCCGAAGTCGCGCTGCACCCGGTCGACGTCCGAACTGAACATGCGCACGAAGGAGCGCATCGGCATGTACTCGCCGAACGGCTGGATGTGGCGCTTGTCGTACGTGGCCACCGGCCCCTTGTCCGGGTCCCACTGGATGAGGGTGTTGCGCAGGTTGCCCGTGTCGGGTTCGACGACGGCCCCGACCACGGTCGGCACACCGATCGCCTTCACCGCGTCGTCGATGACGATCCTCGCGTCGGCGTTGCGGTAGGGGTCGAGGTCGGAGGAGTTCTCGGGCCACAGGACGAAGTCGGGCTGCGGGACCTTGCCCGCCTTCACGTCCCGGGCGAGCTGCTCGGTGCGCTTCGCGTGGTTGTCGAGGACCGCGCGGCGCTGGGAGTTGAAGTCGAGGCCGAGCCGCGGCACGTTGCCCTGGATCGCGGCGACGGTCGCGGTGCCGTCCTCGGCTGAGTCGTCCACCAGCGGCAGAGAGGCGAGGGCGGCGGCGACGGGTACCAGGACGGCCGCAGCGGTCGCGGCGGCGGCCAGGCGGGGCAGTTCACCGGTGGTGCGGTGGATACGGAAGCGGCGGACGGCTTCGAAGAGGCCGAAGCCGCACAGCACCACGGCGAAGGAGAGGAGCGGGGTGCCGCCCAGGGCCGCGAGCGGCAGGAACACGCTGTCCGCCTGCCCGAAGGCGATCTTGCCCCAGGGGAAGCCGCCGAACGGCACCCGGGCCCGGAGCGCCTCGTCGAGCGTCCATACCGCGGCCGCCCAGAACGGCCAGCAGGAGAGCCGGGACACGGCGGAGATACCGATACAGCCCACGGCGATGAACAGCGCCTCCGCCGCGGCGAGGGCCAGCCACGGCACCGGGCCGACCTCTTCGCCCGTCCAGTGGAGCAGCGGCAGCATGAAGCCGAGGCCGGCGAGCAGGCCGAGGCCGAACGCGGCGCGGAGCCTGCGCTCGAACAGCACCCAGCCGAGCAGCGCGAACCCGGGCAGAACCAGCCACCACAGCGGCCGGGGCGGGAAGCTCGCATACAGCATCACCCCGGACAGGACGGCGGCGGCGGGCCGCACGAGGCGCGGCAGCAGACGGCCGGCTCGGGGGGTGGAGACAGGCTTCTGCGGGTCGCCGACCTGGGCGATGGTGGTGCTCACCCGGCGGAGTCTACGGTGGCGGGCCGGTTACGGGGGAGCCCTGTCCTGGTGGCGGAATCCCTACTGCCGGATCGTTTCTCCGCATCTCCTGCACATATGACCGCTGTGGCCGTTAATCTGTGCGCCAGTCCCCCGCCGACCGGGCCGGATCCGGCCCTCGCGAACGGGACGGTCACAGGCCGGGGGACGGACGTGATGGTTGCACCAGCAGAGCGGGCACCCGAGGGCGGCAACGCGTCCGACGTCGCCGGGGCACTGATTCTCGCCGCCTGTGCGATCTGGTCGCTGATCAGCGCGGCCGGACGCGAGACCCGGCCGGAAGGGGTACTGCTCGCGCTGCTCGCCGTCGCTGCGGGTTTCGCCTGCGGACGGATCTGCGGAACGCTGCTGCCGGTGGCCACCGCGGCCGTCGCCGCTCTGGCCGCCCTCGTCATGGCGCTGGTCTGGCGTCGCGGCATGCCCGGTGCGACGGCGACCGTGGAAACCGCGCCGGGACACACCGGTGCGGCCGCCGCGCTGCTGGTTCTGGCTGCCGGTGCTGCCTGTTGCGCGGCGGCCGCGGCCCGGCGGGAATCGCTGCGCTTCGCCCTGCGGCTGCTGGCTCTCGGCACGGCCTGTGCCTCGCTCGCGCTCGGCTCGTTCGCCGGGTTCACGGCGGCGATCGGGGTGCTGCTGTGCTCTCTGGCGGCGGCCAGGATGCGCAGCCGCCTGCTCGGTCTCGCAGGATTCGCGCTGGCTGCCGGTCTGATGGTGGGCGTCTCGTGGGCGGTGGCCGAGGACGTGCTGCCCGACGGTCTCACGGTCTCCCTGGAGGGTCAGCTGACCGGCAACCGCGTACAGCTGTGGCAGGACGCCGCGCGGATGGCCGGGGAGCACCCGGTTCTCGGCATCGGACCCGACCGCTTCGCCGACCTGAGCCCCACCGCTCAGCAGTCCCTCGGTTCGGACGGGAAGCCGCACTCGGCCGTGCTGCAGCAGGCGGCCGAGCAGGGGGTGGTGGGTGTGGTGCTGCTGGGCGCCGCCTTCGGCTGGCTCCTGTACGTGCTGTGGCGCTCGCCGCGCAGCACCGCGGTCGCCCTGACCGCCGGGGCGGCGCTCACCGCGCTTGCGGCGCTGGCGAGCGTGGGCAATGCGCTGAGCTTCACTCCGGTGACAGCGGGTGCGGGGCTGCTGGCCGGGCTGGCATCGGCCAGGCGGCCGATCGGAGCGAACGGGCCGGCCGGCGGCAACGGTACGGAGCAGATTCCGCGCGGCGGTGACGACGTGCCCGGGCGTGGCCCGAAGGTCGACCGGGCGGGGCTGTGAGGCGGGGCTGTGAGGCGGGGCCGGGGCCGTGTACTCGGAGCGGGGGTCTGACGGCGGCCGCCGCGCCGGTGAGCGGCAGATACACGGCCGGGTGCGCCGAGGCGAGGATCAGGTCCCGGCACCACCACAACGGTGCGCAACAGACACACAGGCCAAGTGCGCCGAGGCGAGGATCAGACGCCGGCCGACGCGCCGGTGGGAGGCAGGTGCAGGCGGTCACGGATGAACCGGACGCCCTCCTCCGCATCGTCGACCGTGACCGTGAAGGTCCTGCCGTCGCCGAGCCGGAGCACCAGTCCCTCGCCCCGGCGCACGACCACGGCCGTGCCCTGTTCGGGGCGCCAGCGGTAGCCCCAGCCGCCCCACTGGCGCGGGGTGACCTGCGGTGCGAACTCCGCGCCCACCACATGGGTGAGCAGAATCCGGCGGCGCGGCAGACCCATGTGGCCACAGCGCACTTCGAGGGCGTCACCGTCGACGCGGACCACCACGTTCACGAAGGCGAGGGTTCCGAACAGCATGAGCAGTCCTGCCGCCACGCAGCCGATCACCGACATCAGCAATGGGGCGACGCCGGAGGTCCAGGTGGAGCTCACGGCGAGCTGGATGCCGAGCGCCAGGCACGCTGCGCCGGCGGCCGCGAGCACCCATTGGGTCCGGTTGGTGGCCCGGCCGGTCCAGACCGCGGTGTGCGTGTCGGCACCGGTACGCGTCGGATTTCGGGGGTGGTCCCTCATGCCAAGCAGCGTACTGAAGAATCCGCGCGACGGGACGGGCCCAACGACCCCCGTCGGGCCGCCGGACGGTCAGCGGGCGGTGCTGACCGCGGCGAGCCCGCGCCCTTCCCGGTAGGCCAGCGCGGCTTCCGGCAGCTCGGACGGGTGTCCGCCGAGGAGTACGGCGAGCCCGGCGGCAGGTTCGGCCGACGGAGCGGGCTCGGCCCCGATCCGGCGCAGGGCCTGGGCGGCGACGGCGCCGGCCGAGCCGTGCAGGACGACGGGCGGGCGGCCGGGCTGCTGCACGACGCGGCGGATACGCTCGGCGACCAGCTCGTAGTGGGTGCAGCCCAGCACGACGGCCTGCACATCGGGCGGCGTGAGCGCGGCGGCCGCGGCCAGGGCCTTCTCGATACCGACCTCGTCCGCGTACTCCACGGCGTCGGCCAGTCCGGGGCATGGCACCTCGGTGACGGCCGCGGACCCGGCGAAGTCGCGGATCAGCCCGCGCTGGTACGGGCTGCCCGTGGTGAGGGGGGTGGCCCAGATCGCGACCGGGCCACCGGCAGCGGCGGCCGGCTTGATAGCCGGGACGGTACCGATGACCGGCAGCGCGGGCTCCAGCTCGGCCCGGAGCGTGGCCAGCGCGTGCACGGAAGCCGTGTTGCAGGCGACGATCAGCGCGTCGGGCCGGTGGTCCGCGGCGGCGCGGGCGACGGCGAGGGCGCGCGCCGTGACGTCTTCGGGTGTCCGTGGGCCCCAGGGCATGCTGGCGGGGTCCGACGAGAGCACCAGATCGGCGTCCGGCCTCAGCCGGCGTACTGCGGCGGCGGCGGCCAGCAGGCCGATTCCGGAGTCCATGAGCGCGATCTTCACCCGGTCACCATAGTCGACAGCCCTTGCGGTCCCGGCTCAGTGGTGCAGACTTCGGCCAATGAGCGCCGTTGCCTGGATCGCCGTGGGTTCGCTGGTCGCGTGGGTGTGGCTGCTGCTGGGCCAGGGGTTCTTCTGGCGGACCGACCAGCGGCTGCCCAGCCGTGCGGCGCCGGCGCGCTGGCCCTCGGTCGCCGTCGTCGTCCCCGCGCGTGACGAGGCCGACATGCTTCCGGTGAGCCTGCCGTCGCTGCTGGCGCAGGATTATCCGGGACATGCCGAGATCTTCCTGGTCGACGACTGCAGCAAGGACGGCACCGGCGACCTCGCCCGTGAGCTCTCCGTGCGGTGCGCGGGGCTGCCCGTCACCGTGGTGTCGCCCGGGGAGCCCGAGCCCGGCTGGACGGGCAAGCTCTGGGCCGTCCGGCACGGGATCGCGCTGGCCCGGTCCCGGGATCCCGAGTACCTGCTGCTCACCGACGCCGATATCGCGCACGAGCCGGACAGTCTGCGGGAACTGGTGGCGGCCGCCGTGTCGGGCGGCTTCGATCTGGTCTCGCAGATGGCGCGGCTGCGGGTGGAGAGCGTCTGGGAGCGACTGGTCGTGCCGGCCTTCGTCTACTTCTTCTCGCAGCTCTATCCGTTCCGGTGGGTGAACCGGGCGGGGACGCGGACGGCTGCCGCGGCGGGCGGATGCGTGCTGCTGCGGACCGAGGCCGCCGTACGGGCGCGGGTGCCGGAGTCGATCCGGCAGGCGGTGATCGACGACGTGTCCCTGGCACGGGCGGTGCAGCGCAGCGGTGGACGGATCTGGCTGGGGCTCGCGGAGCGGGTGGACAGTGTGCGGCCGTATCCGTGCCTGGCCGACCTGTGGCGCATGGTCTCACGGAGCGCGTACGCCCAACTGCGTCACAATCCGCTGGTGCTGCTCGGCACGGTGCTCGGCCTCGCACTCGTCTACCTGGCGCCGCCGGTGACGCTCGCCGCGGGACTGCTGGGCGGCGCCCCGGCTGCCGCCTGGGCCGGGGGCGCGGCCTGGGCCGTGATGGCCGGGACGTACATGCCGATGCTGGGGTACTACCGGCAGTCGCTGTGGCTCGCTCCGCTCCTGCCGTTCACCGCGCTGCTGTATCTCCTGATGACGGTCGACTCCGCGGTGCAGCACTACCGGGGCCGCGGTGCGGCCTGGAAGGGACGTACGTACGCCCGTCCCGAGGCCGCCCCGGATCAGTGAGCCGGCCTACTTGCGGCCGGGGGTCCAGTTCATGCCCCATCCGTAGGCCTGGTCGATGGTGCGCTGCGGGCTCACGCCGCGCTCCGGCACGAGATAGCGGGCCTCGCGCTGCACCGTGAAGTCTCCCCCGTTGCTGGTGATGAGCGCGAGCGCGCAGACCGTCGACGGGACGGTGCATTCGTCGAGCGAGAAGTCGATCGCCGCGCCGTGCTGCGGCTGGAGGGTGACGGTCGCGTGCAGATCCGCGAAACTCCGGGCCCCTTCGTAGATGGTGACGAAGATCAGGATGCGGCGGATCCTGGCCTTCTGGTCGAGGTTGATCGTCAGGTTCTCCCCGGAGGTGACGGCGCCTGTCCGGTCGTCGCCGTCGAGCTGGATATACGGCGGCTGCTGGAGAGCGCCGAAGGCGTTTCCGAGCGCCTGCACCACTCCCTTGCGGCCGTCGGTCAGTTCGTAGAGGGCGCAGAGATCAAGATCGAGATCGGCATGGTGTGCGACGGCCCGGCCGAGTTTGCTGCCCCAGCCCTTGAACTGCTTACGCACTTCCCAGTTGAGATTGACGCGCATGGCTCCCGAAGTCCCGCCCTGCTTCGCGAGCGAGACGGACGGTGCGTCCTTCGTGAGCGTCACCTTGGTGAGGCGGACGGGCTGGGTGACGGGCGGCGCCGGGGGTGCGGGAGGGACCGGCGGAGCCATCGGGGTGGCGAGCGTCGGCTGGGGGTACTGCGGCGGAGGCGGCGTGGCGGCAACCCTCGTTGCAGGGCGCGGCGGTTGGGGTTGCCGGGGCGTATGGGGCCGAGGCGCCTGCGGCGGCTGCTGCGGTTCGTCGACGGAGATCCCGAAGTCCGTGGCCAGCCCTTCGAGTCCGGTCCCGTAGCCCTGGCCGACCGCCCGGAACTTCCAGGCCCCCTGGCGCCGGTAGAGCTCGCCGAGGATGAAGGCGGTCTCCACCGTGGCGTCGGTGCTGTCGAAGCGGGCGAGTTCCGAGCCGTTCGCCGCGTCCGTGATCCGTACATAGAGTCCGGTCACCCGGCCGAACGAACCACCGTCCGCGGAGGCCGCCAGCACCACGCGGTCGACGGCGGGCTCCACCCGGGCCAGGTCGACGAAGAGCGTGTCGGTGGCGGCGCCGGCAGCGGTCCGCTTGCCCTCGTGGCGCACCGCTCCGGATGCGTGGGACGGCTGATTGTAAAAGACGAAGTCCGCGTCGCTGCGCACCTTTCCGGACCCGAGGAGAAGGAGCGCCGAGGCGTCCACGTCCGGGGTCCCGGGGGCGGCGCGCCACCCCAATTCGACGCGCACGGCCTGGGCCGCCACCGGAACATTGGTTCCTTTTAGCATGGTCATGCTCGCCCCCATCGCGAGTCCGGCTGCCGAGACTTTCCCGGTCAACCTAATGCCCGTCCCGTCACGAGGCCCACAGTGGTGCCCGGGCGGACCCGTGGACCCATCGGTAACCCCCCGTGAACTCGCCTTTTACACGATCACAACGCTCCCGGGTGCCCTTTTTTCCCAAGTTCGCTCGCATTGGGGATCGCTGTTCACTCACAACACGTAAAACAACCCTCTTATCGGGCTCCCCAATCAGCACATCGTGGGCTTAACTTAGGTGGCATGACCTCCCCCCGCTCCACCTACGGCGGCGGCTACTACGCCGCACCGTCGTTCCCCGACACTCCGATCTACGACTCCCTGGTCGCGGAGCGGGGCACGCCTCAGATCGCGCCGATCCGAGTGCCTGCCGCCTATGACACCGGCAACAGCTATCTGCCGGCGCTCCCGTCGGCCCTGCCGGCTCTGCCCGCGGCGCCCTCCCAGCCGAATCCGTCGTACGGCTACCAGCAGCCGATGGCGCAGCAGGGGTACACGCCGATGCAGCCGGCGCACCTGCAGCACGCTCCGGCGCCGTACATCCCGCAGCAGCCTGCCGGCGGCCGCGGGGGCTACCAGTCGCCTCCGCCGTACCAGCAGCAGCGGCCCGCGCCGGGTACCGGCTACGAGTCGATGCGTCCGGCGTCGCCGCGGCCCGCGCCCGCGCAGTCACCGTACGAGGACCCGTACAACCGCCCGTACCAGGGCCGGGGCTACTGAGCGACACCGCCCACCGGTAGCGACTGGCCGTCGGGGAGTGGCTGGCAGGATGGGGGCATGCCGTCCCCCGAACTGAGTGCCGTCCACATCCACCCGGTCAAGTCGCTGGCCGCGTGCACAGTCGGCGAGGCCGCCGTCGAGCCATGGGGACTCGACGGCGACCGCCGCTGGATGCTGGTCGACACCACGGGCAAGGTGGTCACGCAGCGTCAGCAGCCCCGCATGGCGCTGATCTCCGCCACCCCCGTGCCGGGTGGCGCAATCGTGCTGGCCGCGCCAGGGAGCGCGGCGCTCACCGTGGAGGTTCCGGAGCCGCGGGCGACGATCGACGTGGCGCTGCACCGCAGTCGCCTCGACGTGGTCGAGGCGGCGCGGGACGCCCACGCATGGCTCGGCGACTTCCTCGGCGTGGAGGTCAGGCTGGTCCATCTCGACGCGCCGGACCGGCGCAGACTCATCGATCCGGCCTACGCGCTGCCGGGTGAGACCGTCAGCCTGGCCGACGGCTTCCCTCTGCTGCTCACCACCGTCGCCTCGCTCGACGCGCTGAACTCGCTCATCGCACGGGGCGACCACCCCGGCGAGGGGCCGCTGCCGATGAACCGCTTCCGTCCCAACGTCGTCGTGGCCGGCACGGCCGCGTGGGCGGAGGACGGCTGGACCCGGCTCTCGATCGGCGATGTGACGTTCCGCGTGGTCAAGCCCAGTGCCCGCTGTGTCATCACCACGACCGATCAGCACACCGCCCGACGGGGCGCCGAGCCCCTGCGCACGCTCGCCCGGCACCGCCTGTCCGGCAAGGAGCTGCTCTTCGGCCAGAATCTGATCCCGGACACGGCGGGCGTCATCCGGGTCGGGGACCCGGTGCGCATCCTGAGCTGACCGATCCCGGCGAGCCGGGAAGCGGGAACTCCTGGGGAGGCGGGGCGGGTTGACAGGGTGAGGTTGCTCTCTCTTCGTCGCTCCGGCGCGCGGACAGCGCCGTATCGGGTTATGACGGATACGGAAGGGGGTGCAGGACTGTGCGAGCGCTCACGGGAGTCTGGCGTTGGCGGCACAATCCCCTGCGCCGCGCCACGGACAGGCGCGAGGCGTGGGTGGCTCTGGTGGCGCTTCTTCTGCTCGTGGTGGTGGCACCGGCTCTCGGCTGGTACTGCGGATCGCGTACTGACCACGCGCTGCAGGAGTCGGTACGGGCCCAGCAGGCGGACCGCCGGCTCACCACCGCCGTCGTGGTGCGCCACGTGGCCGACCGGCACCGCGTGTCGGACCCCGAGGTCTCCACGGACCGGATGGGGCGGACCACCGTGGTGGCCCGCTGGCACGCCCAGGACGGTACGGCGCGCAGCGCCACGGTGACGACCGCCTCGCGCGACACCGCTGTCGGCGCGCAGGTACGGATCTGGACCGACCTGGCGGGCAACCCCGCACTTCGCCCCATGGACGCGCCGACGGCGCACACCCATGCCGCGCTGGCCGGATTCGGCGCGGTGATGCTGGCCGTCCTGCTGGTCGAGGGCGGGCGGCGCGTGATCGTATGGCGCATGGTGCAACGGCGGTACGAGCGGCTCGACCGGGCGTGGGCCAAGGCCGGTCCGGACTGGGGCAGGACGGGCACCGGGAGCTGACGAGCTGCTGATCGGGTCAACTCCCGCCCTCCACGCGCGCTACGGTGGACCGGCCCGCCCGTCACTCCTGCAGGCAGGCCCCGGGTGATCACTGCCGCGAGGCCGGTGACACGGGCATCACACACGCACGAGGTGGGGGCACGACAGCGCCATGGCACAGGGCACGGTCCAGGTGACGCACACCGGCACATCGCGGTGGCGGCGCCGCACAGGCGAGTACGCCTCCCTCACCGCGGCTCTGGAAGCGGCGGCGGACGGTGATGTCCTCACCGTCGCGCCGGGCACCTACCGGGAGAATCTGGTCATCGCCCGCGCGGTGACGCTGCGCGGTCCCGAGGGCTCCGTCGGTTCCGTACGGATCGCACCCGTCGACGGAGTGCCGCTGACCCTGCGCGCCTCCGCCGTCGTCCAGGACCTCCATGTGGAGGGCCAGGACTCCGCCGCCCCGGCCCTGCTGATCGAGGAGGGCGCTCCGGAGATCGCGGACCTGCGGATCGTGACCCGCTCCGCCGCCGGGATAGAGGTGCGCGGTGCGGCCAGGCCCACCGTGCGCCGCTGCACCGTCGACAATCCGGCGGGAGTCGGCATCGCCGTACTCGACGGAGCGGGCGGGGTGTTCGAGGAGTGCGAGATCGTCTCGGCCGGGCAGTCCGGCGTCTCGGTGCGCGACGGCGCACACCCCCGTCTGGAGCGCTGCCGCATCCACCACGCCTCGGGCGCGGGTCTGTCCGTGACGGGCGAGGGCAGCGGCCTGGAGGCGGTCGGCTGCGAGATCTACGAGATCAAGGGCAGCGGGATACAGGTGTCCGCCCGCGCCGCGGCCCATCTCACGGACTGCACGGTGCACCGCACCTCCGCGGACGGCGTCACACTGGACACCGACGCGGTGCTCACACTGGCGGACTGCGACATCCACGACATCCCCGAGAACGCGGTGGATCTGCGGTCGCGCTCCGTCCTCACGCTGACCCGCTCGACCGTGCGCAGGTTCGGCCGCAACGGGCTCTCGGTCTGGGACCCGGGCACCCGGGTCGACGCGAACCAGTGCGAGATCCACGACAGCACCGGCGACTACCCCGCGGTCTGGGTGAGTGACGGGGCCACCGTGATACTGGATTCGTGCCGCGTTCATGATGTGCCGGACGCCCTCTTCGTGCTCGACCGGGGCTCGCGCGCCGATGTCGTGGACAGCGATCTGTCCCAGGTCCGCAACACGGCGGTGTCGGTCAGCGACGGGGCGACCGCGCAGCTCGACGACTGCCGCATCAGGGAGGCGTCCACCGGCGCCTGGTTCCGCGACCACGGCAGTGGCGGAACCCTGAACAACTGCACCATCGACGCGGTACAGACCGGAGTGATCGTCACCAAGGGCGCCGATCCGACGATCGAGCGCTGCACCGTCATCTCCCCCGCCGAGGCCGGCTTCTACGTGTCGGCCGAGGGGCGTGGCACCTTCCACAGCTGCCGGGTCACCGGAAGCGAGGGCTACGGCTTCCATGTGATGGACGGCTGCCGTACGACGCTGACGCGCTGCCGCACCGAGCGGTGCGCCCGTGGCGGTTACGAGTTCGCGGAGGGCGGGGCCCACGGCGACGCCTCGGCCACCGGCCCGGTCGTGGAGGACTGCACCAGCGACGAGAGCGCTCTGCGTACCGCCACTCCCCCGCCGCCGGCCGTCCTGACGGCCACCCAGTCGACACCGGGGCTGCTGGGTGCGGTCCCCGCGCCGCGCGCGGTGGAACCCGTGGCGGCCGAGGTGCCTGCCGAGCCCGCGCGCACGTCCGGAGCGGTGCTCGGCGAACTGGACGCGTTGGTCGGCCTCGACAGCGTCAAGCGCGAGGTGCGCGCCCTCACCGACATGATCGAGGTGGGACGCCGGCGTCAGCTCGCCGGCCTGAAGGCGGCTTCGGTCCGCCGCCATCTCGTCTTCACCGGTTCCCCCGGCACCGGCAAGACCACGGTGGCCCGCCTGTACGGCGAGATCCTGGCCTCCCTCGGGGTGCTGGAGCGGGGGCATCTGGTCGAGGTGTCCCGGGTCGACCTGGTCGGCGAGCACATCGGCTCGACCGCCATCCGCACCCAGGAGGCCTTCGACCGGGCGCGCGGCGGGGTGCTGTTCGTCGACGAGGCGTACGCCCTGTCACCCGAGGACTCCGGCCGGGACTTCGGCCGGGAGGCGATCGACACGCTGGTGAAGCTGATGGAGGACCACCGGGACGCGGTGGTCGTCATCGTCGCCGGGTACACCCACGAGATGGAGCGGTTCCTCACGGTCAACCCCGGCGTGGCGTCCCGGTTCTCGCGGACCATCACCTTCAGCGACTACGCGCCCGACGAGCTCCTTCGCATCGTCGAGCAGCAGACCGAGGAGCAGGAGTACAGCCTGGCGTCCGGGACCGGGGAGGCGCTGCTGAAGTACTTCACCGAGCTTCCCAAGGGACCCGCCTTCGGCAACGGCCGCACGGCCCGCCAGACCTTCGAGTCGATGGTCGAACGGCATGCGGGCCGGGTCGCGCAGCTTGCCGAGATGAGCACGGACGACCTCACTCTGCTGTTTCCGGAAGACCTTCCGGAACTTCCCTGAGCCCTCTCCCGGACTCGTCCGCCTGATGGGGCAGGACGGGGACGAGCCGGGCCAGGAGCGCGGCGCGCTCCTGGGCGAAGACGGGGTCCGCCTGGTAGTCGGAGTGCCCCAGCACCGGCTCGGGGAGCGGGTGTTCGGGGGTGCGCCCGTAGACCAGGGGATCCTTCAGCGGGCCCCGGTCCACCTCAGGACCGGATTCCTCGCCGAGCCGTACCTCGCCGCCGATCGGGTCGGTGGCCCGCCACAGGTTGCGCCAGCAGTGCACCGACCGGTGCAGCCCGTGCAGCTGGACAGGCCCGAAGTAGGCCGGGAACCAGCGTCCGTAGAGGCGTTCGATCGGCGAGCCGTAGGTGAGCAGGGCGACCCGGGCGCGGGTCTCGGCTGGCAGTTGCCAGACGGCGGAGGCGGCCAGGACGCTGCCCTGGGAGTGGCCCGAGATGACGAGCCGGCCGCGGGTGCGTGCGGTCCAGCCGGACATCCGGGAGGCCAGGTCGGGGACGGCCCGCTCCGCGTAGCAGGGCGGGGCGAAGGGGTGTGCGGCACGCGGCCAGAAGGTCCCCACGTCCCAGAGGATGCCGATGGTGCGCCGGGCCGAGGCATCCCGGTAGGCGCGCCGCCCGCAGGCGACGAACAGCAGGAACCCGAAACCGATGAGCCAGGATCCGGTGGACTGCGCCGCCTCGGCCACCGATTCGACGAAGGGACTGCTGCCGTCCATCGCGAGCCCGGGAACCTGTCCGCTCGCCCACGCCCCGCCGACCGCCCCCGCGCCGAGCATCAGTGTGGCGCCGGAGACCAGGCCCAGCATCCCGGGTGCGGAGTCGGTGAGCGCGGCCGTGGCCCGGGTCCGGGCGATCTGCTTCGTACGCGCGGGGTCGGGCCGCGCCTCCTCGTACTCCGTGTCGATCAGCGGCTCCAGCCGACGGGCCGCGCGATAGGTGCGGACGCCGAGCACGAGGCCCGGGACCAGGAGCATCATCAGCAGCACGGGGATGACGGAGGCCTGCCAGCTGAGGAGCACGGGTGGTCCCTCTATGACGGCGCTGCGTCCCATGCCCGGGCTGCCGGGCCCGTCGAGCCAGTCCGCGACGCGCTGGGCCACTCCCCCGGTCATCACACCGCCGAGCGCGCACGCGAGCATCGCGACGGCGGGGCCTCCGAGTCCGTGCATCACGGTCCGGGGCTCCGGGCTGCGCCGGTACAGGTTCAGTGACACGACGGCGAGGACGACGACGAGGGCGCCCTGGGCGAGGGTGACGACGCGGAACATGACGTCACCGGGAAGCGTCCCGGCGGAGACCCAGCCGGGGCGCGACCAGGCGGCGTGCAGCGCGGCGAGGACGAGCAGGACGAGGGCGGTCACGGGGAGGTAGGTGACGACGGCGCGGTCGAGGCGGTTGTCCAGGCGCCGTTCGCTCCGGCCGCGCCTGCAGACGACCCAGAGGACGACGAGCGTCCCCGCCACGAGCAGCGCCTCGATCAGCCTCCCGAACACCTCGGGTACCGGGCCGGCGACGGAACGGTCCTGGCGGGCGGCCGCGCCCGTGACGAAGGCGGTGACGGTGAGGAATCCGGCGGCGGTGTGGGCGGCACGCAGTCGCGCGACGAGCCGGCGTCCGTACCAGAATCCGGGCCTTCCGAGCGCGGGCCGCACCACGGGGTCGGTGTCCGTCCCGGGGGCCGGCCGCGGTGCGTCCTGCTCCGGGTCCGTGCCGGTGAGCGGTCGCTGGGACTCGTACGCGCTCCAGGTCCGGTTGGACAGATACCAGAGCAGTCCGACCAGCGCGGTCGGCGCCAGGGCGGCCAGGGCGAGGCGGCGGCCCGGCTGGGACCACCAGCCGCCCTGCGAGGCCGACAGGAACCCCAGCCACGACCGCTGGTCGGAACAGTCCGGCACGCCCGCGCACTGCCATGCGGTCAGATCGAGCGCGACCTCGCACACGGCGGCGGTCAGCAGAATGGTGAGGCTAAGCGCGATGAGCCGGACGACCAGGCCGTACAGCCGGATCGCCCGGGGGCGGCGCGTGGCGGCCGGGCGCATCCAGTGGGCGAGGTTGATCACCATGAACGGGAGCAGCAGGAGCCACAGCGCGCGGGAGCCGTTGCCGGAGGTCAGGTTGGACCAGCAGTACGCCTCGGGGATGGGCCGGTCCTGGTAGCGCTCGGGGTGCGCCTCCGCGTCGATGTCGCCGGAGCGCCGGTAGATGGCTGCCGTGGCGTCACCGGTGATGCGGACGGTGCGCGGATCGACGAGCATCTCCTGGGGGGTCGCGCCGCCCACGCCGTGGACCAGCAGCTCCAGTGCGGGTCGTTCGCTCTGCGGGGCGTGGGTGGCAGATGGCACGGGGGACTCGCTCTCGGAGGTGGAAGCCGGAAGGGGGACGCGGCTGATGCCCAGTCACCAGAGTGGTGGATGAGTCCGGGTGCCCGCACCGCTCTTCCGGATTCTCCCCGGTGCGGCGGCCCGCGACACCGCGTGGCAGGATGAGCCGTCGACATGGACTGCCGCACGGCCAGAGGGAAGGACCGGGCACTGCGTTGAGCGAGAATCAGAATCTGCTCGCGGAGCAGCGGCGTGCGCTGATCCTCGACGAGGTGCGCAGACGCGGCGGGGTCAGGGTCAACGAACTGACCCGGAAACTGAACGTCTCCGACATGACCGTCCGCCGGGACCTGGACGCGCTGGCCCGCCAGGGAGTCGTCGAGAAGGTGCACGGCGGTGCCGTGCCCGTGGTCGAGGCGAGTACGCACGAGCCCGGCTTCGAGGCGAAGTCGGCGCTGGAGCTGACCGCGAAGGAGGACATCGCGCGGGCCGCCGCCGCGATGGCCGTGCCCGGCAGCGCCATCGCGCTCTCCGGCGGTACCACCACCTACGCCCTCGCCCAGCATCTGCTGGACGTACCGGACTTGACCGTGGTGACCAACTCGGTGCGGGTCGCCGACGTGTTCCATGCGGCGCAGCGTCCGGGCTCACCCGGCTCGCGGCCCGGTGCCGCGACGGTGGTGCTCACCGGTGGGGTCCGGACCCCGTCGGACTCGCTGGTCGGCCCCGTCGCCGACCGGGCGATCGCCTCACTCCACTTCGATGTGCTGTTCCTCGGTGTACACGGGATCTCGGTGGAGGGCGGACTGTCCACGCCGAATCTGGCCGAGGCCGAGACCAACCGCCGCTTCGTCCAGTCGGCGCGGCGCGTGGTGGTGGTCGCGGACCACACCAAGTGGGGCACGGTGGGCCTGAGTTCGTTCGCCACGCTGGATCAGGTGCACACGTTCGTGACGGACGGGGGCCTGTCCGGGGGTGCCCGCGAAGAGATCGAGGAGCATCTTCCGGGTCTCGTGGTGGCCGGCCGGAGCGTGGACGGCGAGCCGGCGCAAGGCTGATCCGCGGATTCCGCTCAGCTCGCACCGGGGCCGTGACGTCCTAGGATCAACCTGTGGCCGTCTTCCGGATCGAGCGCTTCACCCCTCTGCCCGCAGCCGAGTCCTGGCGCCGGGTGACGGACTGGGAGCGGCACGCCGCGCAGGTCCCGCTGACGACGATCACGGTACCCACCGGGCTGCCGACCCGGATCGGAACAGTCTTCGTGGCCCGCACCGGGGTCGGCCCGCTGGCGTTCGACGATCCGATGGAAGTGGTGCGGTGGTCACCGCCGGCCGGCAGCCGGGCGGGTATGTGCCGGCTGGAGAAGCGCGGCCGGGTGGTGCGGGGCCGGGCCTCGATCGATGTGTATCCCACCCATGCCGGCTCCCATGTGGTGTGGGTGGAGGAGCTGGGCGCGCGGCTGCTGCCTCGGTGGGCCGATCCACTGGTCGCCGGAGCGGGCCGGCGGATCTTCGGCCGGGTGCTCGACTCCATGCTGGACCGGCCCGCGCGGCCCTACGCCTGACCGCTCCCGGATTCCCGGTCACGGGCCCCTTGAGCAGGTGATGTGACCGTCACACGATCGAGTCGTTTGTCAGTGTGACGGTTTTAGCCTACGGCTCAGAAGGCACCGAATCCATGCCGATCCACCCCACGCAGCAACGGTCCACCGGCAGCGGCGAACGCTCCGGCGTGCAGCAGGCCGAAGCCACGCTGATGGAGCACTATCCGCGTCTCGTCCGGCTGGCCTACCTGGTACTGCCGCCGTCCCTCGGCCGGCACCGCCGGGTGCTCGCCGCGCACGCCGCGGTGCAGCGCGCGCTTCCCCGGGCACGTAAAGCGCCTGAGGCCCCGGCTCCGGCGCATGTCCCCGCGCAGAACCGCGGCGCCGCGCACGGGCCGCCGCCGGAGGGCGCCGGGCCGGAGTACGTCCGGCTGCGGCTGCGGGTGCTGCGAACGGCGCTGGCCCACGAGCGGCGGCCTCGCTGGTGGCCGGGCGGGCTGGCGGCTCCGGCGGCGCTGCGCCCCTCGCTCCCGGCCGTCTGGGGCCTGCGGCTCTTCCCGCGCGCCGGTGGCGCGTCGGAGCTGGCCCTGGACCAGGCGCTGGCCGCGGTTCCCGCGGCGGTACGGGCCGCGTTCGCGCTGCGGCAGCTGGAGGAGCTGGATGAGCCCGCGGTCCAGGCGCTGCTCGTCCGGGCCGGAGCGCCGGACGCCGCGGAGGCGGTGCGGGCGGCGGGACATCTGGGCGGCGCCGACCGTGCGGCGGCCGGGTCACTGCTGCGCTCCGGGGAGTTCGACCCGTGTGTGCTCCAGACGCGTCCGAGTGATCTGCTGCGGCGTCGGCACCGCGTCCGGGCCGTGTCGGTCGCCGCGGCGCTGTGCGCGGTCGCGGGCGTGGTCTCACTGGCGGCGGTGGGCACGCCCGGCGCCGCGCCCACCGGCCGCGGCGTGCCGAGCGGGTACGCTCCCGCTCTCGATCCGGCCGCGCTGTCGCGCACGGCCGCCGGGCAGTGGGCGGACACCTCCCGCGTCGATTTCACCGCCTGGCCCGCCCGCGGCGACCGCGCCGACGACCCCGCTCTGCTCGGCCGGGCACTGCGCACCTGGGGCGGTGCCGCGACCGGCGTCGAGGTCTCCAGCACGCCCGGGACCCTGACGGTGCCGCCGGCCCAGCCGCCGCAGCTGCTGTACGCGGGCGAGGTGGACGGCGCCGCCGTGGTGCTGTTCCACGACCGCGGTGTGCGGGTGGTGCGCTACGCGGAGCCGCTGTCCGGGCCGGGAAGACCAGCGCTGGACTTCGCGCGGACGGATGACGCCGATGTGACGACGGGGGCGGCCGTGGTCGTCAGCCGCAGCGGGAACCGGGCCCGGTTCCTGCTGGCTCCCTGGATCTCGCAGACCACGACGCGCGATCTGCTGGCGCCGGACTCACCCGCGCGTGCGCTGCGGGTGGCCTCGGACGGAGTCACCGCGGCAGTGCCTCGTCCGTCGCCCGGCGTCCTCTGCGACGCCTGGCCGGTGCTCCAACTGCGTTCCTCCGAACGCATCGTGGAGAACCACGCGTTCCTCCTCACCGATCTGGGTGACCTCGCGCCGGTCCACCTCACCTTCACCCCCAAGCCGGTGGGTGGCGCTCCGGCACGCCAGCCGAGGGAGGCGACAGGCACCCCCGCTCTGCTGGCCTGGGCACGCACCGCCTGTTCGCTGGCGACGCTGCGCGGCAGCGGCGTCCGCGCGGTCAACAACTGGGAGTTCGCCGAACAGCGCCTGCCGGAGGTCGGCGCCCCCGCCCGGTGGCTCTGCACCCGGGCCGACACCTGGCAGGGCCCAGGGCGTGTTCTGGTGCAGTTCCTGGCCCCCGGCGGTTCGCCGACCGCGCCGGGGACGGTGGTGGCGGAGGAACGGGACACCGCCCGGTGCAGCCGCTTCGGTCAGCACGTCCTGGCGGGCACGCACTGGAGGGCGCCGTCCGGGAAGTGGTACGTGCTGGCCGCGGGAAGCCGCGCGGTGAGCCGGATCGAGGCCTCCGGGGCCGTGCACGGTGCGGCCGGCGGCAGGACGCTCGCGGTGCGGGCGCCGCGGGACGCTCCGGTGGAACTGACGGCCCGGCTGGAGGAGGGCGGCTCGCTCACGGCGGTGGGCCGGACCGGCCCCGGCACCACCGGCTGATCCCGTGCCGCCGTGCCTGACGACTTCTGACGGCGCGCCCGCTATGGTGTGCGCGGCCCGTCCGCCACCGACCGCACGGGAGGTGCGTTCCATGACACGCCGACTCCGCTCCGTGGGCCTCGACTTCATCGAGGCCGCTCCGCTGCGCCTGGTCTTCGCAGCCGAGGTCTCCGCACCGCCCGATGTCGTGTACCGCGCACTGGCCGAAGACGTCGAGGGCTGGCCCGGCTGGTTCACTCAGGTCACGGCGGCGCTGCCGCTCGACGGCGGCGCCGGCCGCGAGGTGCGGTTGCGGGGCGGGATCGCGTTCCGGGAGACGGTCGTCGCCACCGATCCGGGCGAGCGGTACGCCTACCGGGCCGACCGGTCCAACGCCCCCGGGCTCCATGCCCTGGTGGAGGAGTGGCAGCTGACCCCGGCCGGCACCGGAACCCGGGTGCGGTGGACCTTCGCCGCGGACGGCTCCGCCTTGTTCCGATTCACGATGCGGTGTGCGCGGGCGGCGGTGGGCAGGTCGTTCCGGGACGCCGTGCGCAACCTCGACCGCCGCCTCGCGGCGGCCACCGCCTGATCCGTCACGGACACGGGCCGGGGGCCTGTCAGACCGGCCCCTCTCCCTGCCCCGGCCAGTTGCCGGTGGCCAGGAAGTGGTCGATCGTCCGTGTGTACGGAGCGATGTCGAGGCCCTGGGCGGCCAGCCAGGTGTCGGAGTAGTACTTGTCGAGGTAGCGGTCGCCCGGGTCGCAGATCAGGGTGACGATGCTGCCGGTACGGCCCTGCGCGACCATCTCGGCGACCAGCTTGAAGGCGCTCCACAGCCCGGTGCCGGTGGAGCCGCCCGCCTTGCGGCCGATGGACCGTTCCAGGGCGCGCACGGCGGCGACGGTGGCCGCGTCCGGGACCTTCATCATCCGGTCGATGGCGCCCGGGACGAAGCTCGGTTCCATCCGCGGCCTGCCGATGCCCTCGATGCGGGATCCGCGGTCGCTCGTCGCGTGGGGGTCGTGGTGCGTCCAGCCGTCGAAGAAACAGGAGTTCTCCGGGTCGGGTACGCAGATGCGGGTGTCGTGCTGCATGTAGTGCACGTACCGAGCGATGGTGGCCGAGGTGCCACCCGTGCCCGCCGTGGCGACGATCCAGGCGGGCTCGGGGTACCGCTCCAGCCTGAGTTGCTGGTAGATGGACTCCGCGATGTTGTTGTTGCCCCGCCAGTCCGTCGCCCGCTCCGCGTAGGTGAACTGGTCCATGTAGTGGCCGCCGGTCTCCGCGGCGAGGCCCGCGGAAACCTCGTAGAGCGTGCGCGAGTCGTCGACGAAGTGGCAGCGGCCGCCGTGGAATTCGATGAGCCGGCACTTCTCGGGGCTGGTGGTGCGGGGCATCACGGCGATGAACGGGACGCCGATCAGCTTCGCGAAGTACGCCTCCGAGACGGCGGTCGAACCGCTCGACGCCTCGATCACCGGCTTGCCGGGACGGATCCAGCCGTTGCAGAGCCCGTAGAGGAACAGCGACCGGGCCAACCGGTGCTTGAGGCTGCCGGTCGGGTGCGTCGACTCGTCCTTGAGGTAGAGGTCGATCCCCCAGCTCTCGGGCAGCGGGAATCGCAGCAGATGGGTGTCGGCGGAGCGGTTGGCGTCGGCCTGGACCTTGCGGACGGCCTCCTTGAGCCAGGCGCGGTACGCCAGGTCGGTGCGGTCGATGTCGACGGTCGCCACGGCTTCGCCGCCGTGCCTGTGCTCACTCGTGCCCATCAGCGCGCTTCTCCTCGTACGACCGGTCTCGGCGAGCCCCACGATATTCCCCCCACCTGGGCAAACGTTGACTTTGATACTCCATAGCACTGCCTTGGTGCTGCGGGCCGGACCGGCGGACCAGCGCGTCGGGAATGGATACTTGCGTCCCGTTCCGCCCTGGTGCACAGGCTTCCGGATGTGCACACTTCCTCTCAGGGGTGCAATCGGAGGGGGCGAAAAGACCGTGTACGAAACGGAGTTCAGTGAGACGGGTGTACGCATCGACCGGTGGGCGCGATCGCTCACCCGGGCGGGGCAGGTGACCGTCAAGGACGGCAGGGTGGCCCTGCTCACCAGCTACGGCCGGGAGATCGACAGTGCGCCGGTGGGAACGGTGAGCGCGGGCAGACCGTGGTTCGCGGGCGAGGACGCGACGGTGGCGCGGGTCAACGGGACGCGGTACCGGCTGACGATGCCGCGGCGGCGCGGCAAGCCCGATGACACCGCCCCCGCTCGCCGCTTCCTCGAGGCCGTGCTCAGGGCGGGGGGCCGGCGGGGCTGACGGAGCGGCGCCACGGAGACACCGCGAGTTGCGGAGCCGTGGCAGCTGGGCGACATTGGAGACGCGTCACTCATGGTTCACCAGCGGTGACACTGCGATCCGGGCCACCGGCCAGTATCAGCAGGCAGCCATCCGCTGGATCCGTTCCTTCGTCTTCTTCCGGACCTACTTCGGGGAGTCGCAGCCGTGATCAGCGAGCCAAGCAGGCACTGCACGGTGGAGCTCCAGGCCCTGCCGTCGCGGATCGGTCAGGTCCGCAGAATCATCTCGGCGCAATTGCGCTACTGGCACCTCGATCCTCTGATCGACCAGGCAGCGCTCGGCGTCACAGAACTGCTGACCAATGTCCACCGGCATGCACAGCCGGACAAATCATGCACCGTCGAGGTCGAGTTGCTTCTCGAACGGCTGACGGTGTCCGTCCATGACCACGACCCACGGCTGCCGACCGTGCGCGCGGCCAGTGACTCCAGCACGTCGGGGCGCGGACTCGCGCTGATCGCCGCGGTCAGCGAGAGCTGGGGCGTCCGCCCCCGGGGCGGAGCGGGGAAGGTGGTCTGGTTCACCCTTCCCACGCCCTCCCTGTTCGCCACGCAGCCGCCGCATGCGCTGTACGGGGCGACGACCGACGGACCGTTCGAGCTGAGCGGCATCACGGCGCCCGAAAGCGTGTCGCCCTCGGTCGCGCGCTCGGTCGTCATCGGCTGACGCGGCAGGAGTGGGGCGCCCCTTGCGGGGGCCCCACTCCTCTCGTCGGGTCGCCGCTCGGACGCCCCTTCCTGCCGCATCCGTACGCGCCCCCGTGCCCGTGCCCGTACGCCTAGTCGGTGGCGATGGCGCGGAGCACGTCCAGCCGCGCAGCCCGCCGGGCCGGCGGCCGGCCGGCCAGTACGCCCGCCGCGATGCCCACCAGGGCGACCACGAGCAGCCGCATCGGCGGCAGCGCGAAGGCGAACACGGTGTCGCCCGTCCCTTCGGAAGCCTTGACCAGCACCCAGCCGAGGAAACCGCCCAGCAGCAGACCGCCGGCCGTGCCGAACGCGGCGACCAGGACCGACTCCCAGCGGACCATGGCAGGCAGCTGCCTTCTGGTCTGTCCGACCGCTCGCAACAGGCCCAGTTCCCTGGTGCGTTCGTGGATGGCCAGGGTCAGCGTGTTCGCGATGCCGAGCAGCGCGATCAGTACCGCCAGGGCCAGCAGCGCGTAGACCAGGGTGAGCATCATGTCGATGCCGCTCGCCGAGGACTGCGCGTACTCACCGCGGGTCTGCACGTCCGGGTTGCCGTACGCGGCGGCGGCCTTCTCGACCGCGGCCTTGCCGTCGGCCGTGGACACCCCGCCCCTGAAGGAGACGGCGATCAGCGAGTCGGAGTCCTGGCCGCGGTGCGGGGCCCAGGCCTGGCGGGTGATGGCGTAGTCACCGGCAGGCCCGGACTGTCCGTACACGGCCCGGACGGTGAAGGTCCGCTGCGTGCCGTCGGTGAAGGTGAGCCGTGCGGTGGAGCCCGTGTGCAGTCCGCGCTTGCCCGCCTCGGTTTCCGAGACGGCGAGGCCGTTCGCACCCAGCGTCCTCATCGACCCGTCGATCCGGCCGAGGTCGAAGACCGCGGCCAGCGCTGCCGGGTCGGTCACGGTGAGGGCGCGCCCGGAGCCGTCGACCTCCGCGACGCCCTTGCCGAGGCCGACCGCGGTGGCCACGTCGGGCAGCCGGCCGACAGCCGGCGCGAGGCGGGGGCTGAGACCGCTGCCGCCCGCGCCGAAAGCCGGTGCGCTGATGGCCACGTCACCGGCGAACGACCGGTCGACGGTCTCCTTCATGGTGGCCTTCAGCGAGGCGCCGAACACCGTGAACAGCGAGACCACCGCGACGCCGATCATCAGGGCGGTCGCGGTCGACGCGGTCCGCTTCGGGCTGCGCAGCGCGTTGCGCCGGGCCAGGTGCCCCGTGGCACCGCGCAGTCGGCCGAGCGGCGTGCCGAGAGTCCTTACGGCGCAGGTGGAGGCGACCGGGCCGAGTACGACGAAGGCGGCGAGGGCCAGTACCGCGCCGACAGCCGACAGCCAGACGGACGGGGCGGCCAGGACGCCGGTCAGGATCACCCCGACCGCGGCGAGCAGCAGTGCGAGCCCGGTGCCGGCACGGGCCCGGGAGGCGGCCGAGTCGTCGACGGCCGTCTCGCGCAGGGCGGCCAGGGGGGCGGTGCGTCCGGCGTGGAGGGCGGGCACCAGGGCTGAACCGACGCAGACGACCACGCCGACGGTGAGCGGCAGCAGCATGGACACGCCGCTGATGACGAGGGGCCCGTCGGGGAACGGGAATCCGATCGCGGGGAAGAGCGCCTGGAGTCCGGCGGCGATCCCGATGCCTCCGGCCAGACCGGCCGCGGAAGCGATCCCGCCGACGATGCCCGCCTCGGTCAGGGTCGATCCGAGGATCTGCCGACGGGAGGCGCCGAGCGCGCGCAGCAGGGCGTTCTCCCGGGTGCGCTGGGCGACGACGATGGCGAAGGTGTTGTGGATGGAGAAGGTCGCGACCAGCAGCACGATGCCGGAGAACACCAGCAGCAGGGTGGTGAACAGGCTCAGGAAGGCTCCGGAGACCATGTCCTGGTTCTCGGCGGCCGATGCCTGTCCGGTGACGGCCTCGGTGTCAGGCGGCAGCACGGGCCCCAGTGCGTCGACGAGTTCCTGCTGGCTGATGCCGGGTCCGGCCCGCACCTGAATGCTCGATGCCCGGCCGGGCATCGGGGTGAGGTGCTTCTCGGCGTCGGCGAGCGTCATTCCGGTGTACGTCACCTGCGCCATGCCGTCCTCGCCGCCGAAGGTGGCCAGGCCGACGACGGTGACACGGACCGGGTCGGGGGTGCGCAGGACGGTCGTGTCCCCGATCTTCAGCCCGCCCCTGTCGGCGGTACCGCGGTTGACGACGACCTCGCCGGGTGCGGAGGGGGCGTGTCCCTCGGCGAGCCGGTAGGGGTTGAGCTTCGGGTCGTCGATCCAGTTCCCGGCGAGGGTGGGCGGTCCCTGACCGCCGATGGGTGTGCCGTCGGCACCGAGCAGCTGGCCGGCTCCCTGGATGTCGGGGGCGGCCGCGGCGACCTGGGGCAGCTTGTCGATGCGCTGTACCAGGGCGGTGGACACGGGCCGCCGGGTGCCCTCCGACTCGCCGGAGACGGTGATGATGTCGGTGCTGCGTACGACGGCGTCCGTGCCGCCGGCCGCGTTGCCGAACATCGTGCCGAAGCTCGCGCGCAGGGTGTCCCCCATGACGAGCGTGCCGGCGAGGAAGGCGACGCCGAGCAGCACGGCGGTCAGGGTGCCGACGAAGCGGCGCCGGTGGGTGAGGAGCGAGGAGAGGCCGATGCGCACGGAGGCGGGGGTGCCGGTCATGACTCCCCCTGGGCGCCCGGTGCCGGGTCGAACGCCTTGAGGCGGTCGAGTACGCGTTCAGCGGTGGGGGCCTGCATCCGGTCGACGAGCCTGCCGTCGGCGAGGAAGACGACTTCGTCGGCGTGCGCGGCGGCGACCGGGTCATGGGTCACCATGACGACGGTGCGGCCGGTCTGCCGGACCGTGCGGCCGAGCAGCCGGAGCACTTCCTGGCCGGCCCGCGAGTCGAGGTTGCCGGTGGGTTCGTCCGCGAAGACGACGTCCGGATCCCCTGCGAAGGCCCGGGCGACGGCGACCCGCTGCTGCTGGCCGCCCGAGAGTTCGCCGGGCCGGTGGTGCAGCCGGTCGCGCAGTCCGACGGTGTCGACGATCGCGTCCAGCCGGGCCCGGTCGGGCCGCTCCCCCGCCAGGTCCATGGGAAGCGTGATGTTCTCGGCGACGGTGAGCGTCGGGAGGAGGTTGAAGGCCTGGAAGACGAATCCGATGCGCCGGCGGCGCAACAGCGTGAGCCCGCGGTCGTCGAGCGCCCCGAGTTCGGTGTCGCCGATGAAGGCGGAACCGGAGGTGAGGGTGTCGAGTCCGGCCGCGCAGTGCATCAAGGTGGACTTGCCGGAGCCCGAGGGCCCCATGATCGCGGTGAAGCGGCCGGCCGGGAAGTCGACGCTCACCCCGTCCAGGGCCCTGACCTCGGTGTCGCCCGTGCCGTAGACCTTCACGGCACGGGCGACCCGGGCGGCGGTCGTGGTGGGGGTGGCGGGCGCGGTGGTGGTCATGCCGCACCGCCCTTGCCGAGGGTGCCGAACTGCTCGTCGAGGACGGAGAGCCGGCGCCAGTACTCGTCCTCGTCGATCTCCCCGGCGGCGAAGCGCCTCCCGAGCAGCGTGATCGGTGAGGCCTCGGCAGGACCGTTCCGCTCCGCGCGGACCTGCCCGGGGCCACGCCGGCCGCGCCACACGGTGCGTCGCAGGACGGTGACGACGGTGATGACGACGACTGCCCAGACGAGCGGGAACAGGAGGACCCAAGGTCCGGGTCCGCCGTCGAAGGCGAGGGTGTTCATCTCGGTCAGCTCCTCGGTTCACGGTTCGGATGCACGCTTCTCTTTCATCACCGAGCCTGTCTCCGCAGGGGGGTCCGCGTCGTCGTACGGCCAGCGGCCGTACGCGTACCCCACCGGGAGTAGGCGGCGGTCCCGCGGCTGCTCCCGTCCTGCGTGATCCCGGAAACCTGGATTCTGTACCTACTGGTATGTACAGTGGGCGCATGAGCACTTCTGACCGTCTGATCGAAGCCACCCGGGAGCTCCTGTGGGAGCGCGGCTATGTGGGCACCAGCCCCAAGGCCATCCAGCAGCATGCGGGCGCGGGCCAGGGCAGCATGTACCACCACTTCACGGGCAAGCCCGATCTGGCCCTCGCGGCCATCCACCGCACCGCCCAGGAGTTGCGTGCCACGGCGGGCCGCGTGCTCGACACACCGGGTTCGGCGTACGAGCGGATCTCGGGCTATCTGCTGCGTGAGCGCGACGTGCTGCGCGGCTGTCCGGTCGGGCGGCTGACGATGGACCCCGAGGTCATCGCGAACGACGAGCTGCGCGCGCCCGTCGACGAGACGATCACCTGGCTCCGCGACCGGCTCGCCGCGATCATCCAGGAGGGCCTGGACAACGGCGAGTTCACCCCTTCACTGGAGCCCGACGACATCGCTGCGACCGTTGTCGCGACCGTGCAGGGCGGCTATGTGCTGGCCCGCGCCTCGGGCTCGACGGACGCCTTCGACGCGGCCGCACGTGGGCTGCTGGCACTGCTCGCCCCTCGCACGGAAGCCGCCTGACCCTCCGTCGTACGCCGCCCACCCCGAGGAGCACTTCGCGCATGCGCATCACCAGGAACCGCCCCGACACGCGGTCCGGACCGGCCGAGCACTTCAACGGCACCGTCTGGCTCGACGAGGTTGCTTCCCCCGAACCACCTTCCAGGCTGCGGGTGTTCAGTGTGCACTTCGCACCGGGCGGGCACACCGGCTGGCACACCCACCCGCACGGCCAGGTCCTGCACGTCACCGAGGGTGAAGGCCTGGTGCAGCGCAGGGGCGGTCCGGTGGAGGCGATCCGGGCGGGCGACACCGTGTGGATCGAGCCGGACGAGTGGCACTGGCACGGCGCCGCGCCGCGCACGTTCATGACCCATCTCGCCCTCGTGGAGGCAGCCGAGGACGGCGCCACCATCCACTGGCACACCGACCCCGGCGTCCCCGAGTACCCGGCAGCCTGAGGAGCCCACGATGCACGCGATGCAGTACGAGATCACGTTGCCCGCCGACTACGACATGGGCATCATCCGCGACCGGGTGGCGAAGCGGGGCCACCTCATGGACGCCTTTCCGGGACTCGGTGTCAAGGCGTACCTGATGCGGGAGATCGGCGAGGACTCCCTGGTCAACCAGTACGCGCCGCTCTATCTGTGGACCGGCTCCGAGGGCATGAACTCCTTCCTCGGGGGGCCCGGATTCCAGGGCATCGTGCAGGACTTCGGACGCCCCGCGGTGCAGCACTGGACCGGCCTGTCGTACGAGGAGGGCCCGTCGTCGGCCACGCTCCCCCGCTCGGCCACCCGCCTCCGCTCGCCCGTCCCTGCCCCGACCCCTCCGGCGGACGCGATCGGGGCCGCGGTGGAGGAGAGCCGGCGGCTCGCGAAGGTGCCCGGTGCGGTCGCCACGGCAGTGGCCGTCGACCCCCGCCACTGGGAACTCCTCCACTTCACGCTCTGGGACCGTCCCGCGCCGCAGGAGGCCGGAGACCGTTACGAGGTGCTCCACCTCAGCGTCCCGGAGCGTGCGCGGCTCGGGGAGGGGCACCGGTGGTAGCCGCGGTCCGTACCGTCCTCGGGGACATCCCCGCAGGTGGGCTCGGTGTGTGCGACGCCCATGACCATCTCTTCCTGCGCAGTCCCGTGCTCCCGGGCCAGGAGCTCGACGACCCGGTGGCGGCGGCCGAACGGCTGAGGGCCTTCCGCGGGTTCGGTGGCCGGTCCGTGGTGCAGTGGACGCCGTACGGCATGGGGCGTCGAGCGGACACGCTGACCGAGCTGTCCCGTTCGACGGGTACGCATGTGGTGGCGGCGACGGGGCTGCACCAGGCCGTGCACTACCCGGCCGCACTGCTCGAACGGATCCGGGACGATCTCGCGGCGCTGTTCGTCTCCGAGCTGACCGTCGGCATCGGCTCCACGACGGTACGAGCGGGTCTGATCAAGGTCGCCGGTGCCTTCCACACCGTCGATCCCCACGCCCGGCTCACGATGACGGCGGCCGCCGAGGCACATCACCGTACGGGGGCACCCATCGCCGTCCATCTGGAGCTGGGCACGGCCGCCCCGGACGTACTCGACCTCCTGTGCGGCACGTTGGGCGTCGCACCGGACCACGTGATCCTCGGGCATCTCGGCCGGTCGCCCGACGGAGCGGCCCAGCGGGAGGTGGCGCGGGCCGGGGCGTTCCTCGCGTTCGACGGTCCCTCGCGGGCCCACCATGCGACGGACTGGCGGCTGCCCGAGGAACTCGCGGCGCTCGCCGGGGCCGGGTTCGGCGGGCAGTTGCTGCTGGGCGGCGACACCACGGTGCCGGAGACTCCGGGCATGCCGCATCTGCTCCGCCGGCTGCGCCCACGGCTGACCGAGGTGCTGGGGGCGGGCATCGTGGAGGACATGCTGGTCGCCAACCCGGCACGGGCGTTCGCGTTCGCGGCGCCTACGCCGGCTGCCTGACGGGCGGGCAGCCACCCCGGAGCGGCGGCGAGCCGTCCCGCCTCAGGCGAGCGCGCTCAGCGGGTCGTCCAGTACCGGCTGCCAGGCCAGCTCCGCCGCGCCGACCAGACTGTTGTGGTCCAGAGTGCAGGGCAGGATCGGCACACTGCCGCTGCGCCCCCACAGGCTGCGGTCGGCGACGACCGCGCGCAGCCGTTCCGGGTCCGCGTCCAGCAGGGCGCGGTGCAGGCCGCCGAGGATGATGCGGTCCGGGTTGAGAATGTTGACGAGTCCGGCGAGGCCGAGGCCCAGCCGGTCGATCAGCTCCTCGGCGGCGTTGCGCACCGCCACATCGCCGTACTCGTTGCGCAGCAGGTCCCCTGACTGCTTGAGCAGGGACTCCTCGGGGCCGGGCGCGCGTCCGGCCGCGGTGAGGAAGGCGAGCGGGTCCGTCTCGACGTCGAGACAGCCGCGGCCACCGCAGTGGCAGGGCCGGCCCTCGGGGTTGACGGTGAGGTGGCCGACCTCCAGGGCAAGGCCCGAACTGCCGGTGTGCAGACGGCCGTCCAGGACGAGTGCGCCGCCGACACCGCGGTGGCCGGTGGCGACGCACAGCAGATGCTGGGCCCCGCGCCCGGCTCCGTGACGGTGCTCGGCGAGCGCGGCGAGGTTGACGTCGTTTCCGGTGAACGCCGGTCCGGTGATGCCCGCTTCGCGAACACATGTGGCGAAGATCTCGCGGACCGGGGCGCCGGCGGGCCAGGCGATGTGGAGCGGGTTGAGGGCGGTGCCCTCCGGCTCGGCGACGGCGGACGGCACCGCGAGGCCCGCCCCCACGCATCGCAGACCACTGTCGCGCAGCAATCGTGCGCAGTCGTCCACGACTTCACCGATGACCTGGGCGGGATCGGCCGTGATGGTGACGCAGCCCGGGGCGGTGGCGACGAGCCGGCCGCCGAGCCCGACCAGTGCGGCCCGGAATCCGTCCGCGTGCACCTGGGCGGCGAGGGCCACCGGCCCGGACTCGCGTACGGAAAGCCGGTGCGAGGGCCGGCCCTGCGAGCCGGCGGCCGAGCCGGGGCTGGAGTCGACCTGGATCAGGCCGAGGGCCTCCAGCTCCGCAGCGACCGCTCCGGCGGTGGCACGGGTGACACCCAGCTCGGAGGTGAGGACGGCGCGGGTCGGCGCGCGTCCGGTGTGGACCAGCTCAAGCGCGGGCCCGAGCGCGCTGCGGCCCCTCTCCAACTTCGTCCGGGTGGTGGTCCCCTTGCCGTTCATGGGGGCGAGTCTCCCATGATCCGGAGGTGGCGCGGACGCCACCGCGTGCACCTGCTCGCCCGCGCCGCCCCGCTCCATGGCGTGGAACCGCCGCCCGTGTCACGGCATACGGGCCGGATGGACGGCGGTCTTGCGTCCCCCGTCCACGCGCCCCTATGCTGAGTTTGTGCCGCAACTAAACAAACTGCGGACGGCCCTGCCGGGGGGACCGGGCGGAAACACCGCCCCACCTTCATCGACACGCCTCCGTACCGCGCTGACCGTGTTCTTCGCCCTCGACGGGTTCCTCTTCGCCGGCTGGGTGGTCCGCATCCCGGCCATCAAGCAGCAGACCGGCGCCTCGGCCTCCACTCTCGGCCTCGCACTCCTCGGCGTGTCCGCCGGCGCCGTGATCACCATGATGCTCACCGGCCGGCTCTGCCGCCGTTTCGGCAACCATCCGGTGGCCGTGGTCTGTGGCGTCCTGCTGCCGCTCAGCATCGCACTGCCCGCCCAGACCCATTCGGCACTCTCGCTCGGGCTGGTGCTGCTCGTGTTCGGCGCCGCGTACGGCGGCATGAACGTGGCGATGAACAGTGCGGCGGTGGATCTGGTCGCCGCTCTGCGGCGTCCGGTGATGCCCAGCTTCCACGCCGCGTTCAGCCTCGGCGGCATGATCGGCGCCGGACTGGGCGGCCTCGTCGCGGGCGGCCTCTCGCCCTCCGCGCACCTGCTCTGCCTGACCGGAATCGGGCTGCTCGTCACCGCCTTCGCGGGCCCCGTCCTGCTGCGGTATCCGTCGCTCAAGCCCGCCCCGTCGGCGGCCGACGGTGAGGAGGGCACCCGGCGCCTGAGCGGACGGGCACGCCGTGTGGTGATCCTGTTCGGCGTGATCGCGCTCTGCACCGCGTACGGCGAGGGCGCCCTGGCCGACTGGGGTGCCCTCCACCTGGAGCAGGACCTGCACGCCCACCCCGGGGTGGCGGCAGCGGGATACTCGCTGTTCGCGCTCGCCATGACGGCGGGCCGGCTCACCGGCACGGCACTGCTCGAACGGCTCGGGCAGACCCGCACCCTGGTCGCGGGCGGCGGCACGGCGGCGGCCGGAATGCTGCTCGGCTCGCTCGCCCCGACCACCTGGCTCGCCCTTCTCGGGTTCGCCGTCACCGGACTCGGTCTGGCGAACATCTTCCCGGTGGCCGTCGGCAGGGCGGGCGAGCTGGCCGGCCCCGGCGGAGTGGCTGCGGCCTCGACGCTCGGCTACGGCGGCATGCTGCTCGGCCCGCCCGCGATCGGCTTCCTGGCCGACTGGTTCTCCCTGCCCGTGGCCCTGACCACAGTGGCGCTGCTGGCCCTGGCCGCGGCGGCACTGGGATACGGCGCCCGCAATGCGGTGCAGTGAGTAGCCGTACTCAGGCAGGAACGGTTCTCCCGCCCCAGGATAGAGACACAACGCCCCTCCCGCCTGCTGTCGCGGGGTGAGGGCGCAGGTCATCCACGGGGAGCACGCCATGAACAAGCCGGTCCTGGCCAAGCAGCACGTCCACGCGCTCGCACGCCTCACGTTCGGCAACGCCGCATCGCTGATCTACCTGGGTGTGGTGGCGGCGACAACGGTACTCGTCACCGTGGACACGCTGTTCGTCTCCCACGAGGACGCCTCGTTCGCCGGGGTGTGGCTCTTCTTCCTGGCGGCACCGACCGTCTTCGCCTTCTTCGTCGGCAGTGCGCTGCTGGGCGCGGAAACGGCCGGACCGGCCTGGTTCGTCCACGTGGCCCTGGTCGCGTCCGTACTGGTGCAGTCGCTCGCGCTGGGCTGGTTCGTACGACTGATGCGCGGGGGCCGGGGCCGGACCCGTCAGGCCCGCCCCCAGGGCGCCTGATCCCCTGGCACAATCCCTGCCATGAAGATCGCGGAGCACATACGATCCCTGGCCGCCGAGGGCCGCTTGCTGGCCGACGCTGCGGAGGGGGCGGGGACCGGGGCGCCGGTGCCGACCTGTCCGGGCTGGCAGGTGCGCGACCTGCTCAGGCACACCGCGATGGTGCACACGTGGGCGGCCGCCTTCGTGACCGAGGGCCACACCTCGTACGTCCCCGACGCCGGGGAGCCGGACCTGGACGGGTCCGAACTGCTCGACCGGTTCCGTGCGGGGCACGGGCTCCTGGTGGAGGCGCTGGAGCGCGCACCGGAGGACCTGGAGTGCTGGGCCTTCTTCGCGGCGCCGTCGCCTCTGGCCTTCTGGGCGAGGCGGCAGGCGCACGAGACGGCGATCCACCGGGTGGACGCGGAGTCCGCGCGCGGCGGGGCCCTCTCCCCCGTGTCGTCCGCCCACGCGGTGGACGGCATCGACGAGTTGCTGCTCGGGTTCCACGCCCGCCCCAAGAGCAAAGTGCGCACCGACGTACCGCGCATCCTGCGTGTGCGGGCCACGGACACTGACACCGCATGGACCGTACGGCTCTCCGCCGAGCCCCCGGCAGCCGTGCGCGAGGACGAGTCGTCCGTACTGCCGCCCGTGGACTGCGAGTTGAGCGCCACCGCCCAGGAGCTCTACCTCACGCTCTGGAACAGGCTGCCCCTCACGGCTCTTGCGGTGGAGGGCGACCCCGACCTTGCGCGGCTGTGGCGCGAGCGCTCCTCGGTCGTCTGATCCTGAGCCGGCCGGGATCCTGAGCCGGCCGGGACACGGGAAGGGCGGGACACGGGAAGGGCGGGACACGGGAAGGGCGGGCTTGTCCGCCCGCCACCGCGACTGTGACACTTCGGACATGGGACACAGAAGCCAGGCGGACCGTGACGCCATGACCGTCGAGATCGGCTTCGCGGTGCTGACCGGAGCCTTGCTGGCGGCGGTCGCGTTCGTCGCGGTCTGCGCCCCCGCCCTCCTGGCGTCGGGCGGCGGTGTGGGCCCCGGGCTGCCCGTCGCGGCGGCCGCCGTGGCGGTGCTGGTCTTCGTCGGCCGCGTCGTGGACGTGCTGCGGCGGTTCAGCCGGCGCGACACGGAGCGCGAGGTCGGCGGGCGCGGCCCCCTGCTGCCGGATCAGCCCAGCCAGCCCGGGCGCACCAGCCCCGACTCATAGGCCAGCACGACCAGTTGTGCCCGGTCGCGGGCGCCGAGCTTCACCATGGTCCGGCTGACGTGGGTCTTGGCGGTGAGCGGGCTGACGACGAGGCGACGGGCGATCTCGTCGTTGGACAGGCCGATGCCGACCAGCGCCATCACCTCCCTCTCCCTGTCGGTCAGTTCCTTCAGCGTGGTCACCGCGGCAGGCTCCTTGGACCGGGCGGCGAACTCGGCGATCAGGCGGCGTGTGACGCCCGGCGACAGCAGTGCGTCACCGCCGACCACCGCCCGGACGGCCCGCAGCAGTTCCTCCGGCTCGGTGTCCTTGACCAGGAAGCCGGAGGCTCCGGAGCGGATCGCCTCGAAGACGTACTCGTCGAGCTCGAAGGTGGTGAGCATGATCACCTTCACGTCGTCGAACGCGGGGTCCCCGGTGATCGTGCGGGTCGCGGCGAGGCCGTCGAGGCGCGGCATGCGAATGTCCATCAGCACGGCGTCCGGACGCAGTTCACGCACCAGGCGGACGGCCTCCTCGCCGTCGGCGGCCTCGCCCGCCACCTCGATGTCCGGCTGGGCGTCCAGCAGGGCCCGGAATCCCGCCCGGACCAGCAGCTGGTCATCGGCGAGCAGTACGCGAATCACGGAGTCTCCTTCTGGTGCGCCGTCCGGCCCGAACCGTCGGCCGGCAGCGGAAGTTCGGCTCGTACCCGGAAGCCGCCGTCGGGCCGGGTCCCCGCCTCGATCGTGCCACCCAGGGCGGCCGCCCGCTCCCGCATCCCGGCCAGCCCGTTGCCGCTGCCCCCGGCGTCCGTGCCGGTGGCGGGTCCCTCGTCGTCGATCTGCAGCGTGATGAGGTCCGGCCCGTATCCGACCCGGACCTCCGCGGTACGCGAACCGGAGTGCCGGACCACATTGGTCAGCGCCTCCTGGATGATCCGGAACGCGGCCAGGTCCGCGCCGGGCGGTACGGCCCCGCGCACGCCGTCCGTGGCGACGGTGACGGTCAGTCCGGTGCTCGCGGCCTGATCGACGAGTTCGGGAAGCCGGTCGAGTCCGGGGGCCGGCGCTCTGGGCGCCTCACCGGGCGTACGGAGGGTGTCCAGGACCTGCCGCACCTCGCCGAGCGCCTCCTTGCTGGCGGCCTTGATGGTGGTGAGCGCCGTACGGGCCTGCTCGGGATCGGTGTCGAGCAGGGCCAGTCCGACACCCGCCTGGACGTTGATGACGGAGATGCTGTGCGCGAGGACGTCGTGGAGCTCGCGGGCCATCCGCAACCGTTCCTCGTCGGCCCGCCGCTTCTCGGCGCGTTCCCGCTCGGCACGCTGTGCGGCCCACTGCTCACGGCGTACGCGGACGAACTCGGCGGCCACGATGATGGCCACCACCCAGGCGGCGACGCCCACTTCCTGCCCCCCAGGGCGCCGCGGCGTCGCCGTCGGGAGGCAGCCACCGGTAGAGCCAGTGCCCCACCAGCAGGTGGCCCACCCACACCATGGCGACCGCCGACCACGCGGCCCGCCGGTGTCCGGCGACGACGGCACTGAAGCAGCCCACGGCGACGGCCAGGAAGACCGGTCCGTACGGGTAGCCGGCGCCGAGATACAGCGTCGCCGCGGCCGCTGCCCCGAAGACGGCCGCGACAGGGTGGCGGTGGCGGAACAGCAGTACCGCAACGGCGGCGATCAGCAGCAGCCGGGCAAAGAGGTCGAGCGGGGCCCTCTCATCAAGTTGTCCGTGCGCTGCGACGGTCGAGCCGACCATGACGACGACGCCGAGCAGGATCGTGGACGCCCAGGGCAGCCGGCCGGCGGAACGGCCCTGCGTGCCCGTCAGCCAGCGCGGCGGCCGGCCGTTCCTCCAGAAGTCCCATGGGCCCTGCGAGGTCGTCCGGTCATCCGGCCCGCCGCGCGCCCAGGACGGTCGACGCGACGTTCCGCCCTGGTTCCCGGAGGGACCGCCGCCGGTCCGTGCGCGCTGCTCTTCCATGGCGGCCACGCTAGACCGCGCACCCGCGCCCGGGCATCCGCCGGGCGTGGTGATCACCCGTACTCCCCCGGGAGTACGGCGAACGGGGCCGTCGGCCTCGTCGACGGCCCCGTTCCCAGGACCTCTCGCCCGGATCATCCCGGTCCGGCGGAGTCCCGCCCGATCCGAACGGAAGAACCTCAGCGGCGTCCGCCGAGCAGACCGACCGTACGGGCGAGCTCGGTCACGGCCTGCCGGAAGAAGGCCTCACGGGCCTCCACCACGCGGTTGAACTGGCCGAAGATCTCGAACGACAGCAGCCCGAAGAGCTGAGACCACGCGGCGACGAGCGGCACCGCCGCCGCCGGCGGAAGCCCCGGGGCGATATCCGCGGCAAGCCGTTCGGCCTCGGGGCGCAGTTCCGCGGAGAGCGGCGGCAGCGCAAGCCCCTCCTCGCGGTACGCGTCCTCGACCACGGCGATGAGGACGAGACCGACCCGGGAGGCGGGACCGACGGTGTCCTGCGGCGCGGTGTAGCCGGGCACGGGCGATCCGTAGATGAGCGCGTACTCATGGGGGTGTGCCAGGGCCCAGTCCCGCACGGCGCATGCGACAGCGACCCAGCGGGCCAGATGGACGGCGGTCGCGGTCCGGGCGGATGCGGGGGCCCTCGCAGCGGCGGTCCGGGTGGGGACGGGGGCCTCTGTCGCCACTTCCGTCTCTTCCGCCCCTTCCGCCTCTGCCCGGTGGGCGCGTTCGGCGGCCTCGCCGACGGAGTCGTACGCGTCGATGATCAAGGCGGTGAGCAGATCGTCACGGCTGGGGAAGTAACGGTAGAGCGCCGAGGAGACCATGCCGAGCTCGCGTGCCACGGCGCGCAGCGAGAGTTTCGCCGCGCCCTCGGCCGCGAGCTGTTTCCTCGCCTCGTCCTTGATGGCGGCGGTGACCTCGATGCGGGCCCGTTCCCTGGCTCCCCGGATAGCGCTCATGGTCGTCAGTCTGCCACGAATATGGAGCACCGACCAATAACGAGAGCAGTGCTCTTGCTTTTGCGTACAAGTTCCGTGCACACTGATCTCAAGCGAGAGCACCGCTCTCTCAAACTGTAGGGGTCCCCATGTCGCAGCCGTACTACCTTCAGGGCAGCCCGTTCGCCATCCGGATGAACAGCGTCATCGGCTGGCTCGCACGGCACGGGGTCAGCCTGCTCGGTTCTCAGGAGCTGTCGGTGAGGGGCCGCAAGAGCGGGCAGCTGCAGCGCATCCCCGTGAACCCCCACACCCATGAGGGCGTGCAGTACCTCGTCTCCGCACGGGGCCACTCCCAGTGGGTGCGCAACATGCGGGCCGCGGGCGGCGGTGAGCTGCGGGTGGGCCGCAGGACCCGAGCCTTCACGGCCGTGGAGATCGCGGACGACGAGCACAAGGTGATCGTCGTCCGCGCCTATCTGGAGCGCTGGGGCTGGGAGGTCAACCAGTACTTCAAGGGCATCACGGCCAAGTCCACGGACGCCGAACTGCTGGCGGCCTGCCCCGACCACCCCGTCTTCCGGATCACCGTCGAAAGCTGACCCGGAGCCGGATCACCACCGAGAGCCGCTTCGAGGGCCGGGATCAACGTCGAAAGCCGGCCCGGGGGCCGGGATCACCGCCGGGAGCCGGCCCAGGACCGGTTCACCGCCGGGAGCCCGCCCGGGGGCCGGATCGCCCTACCTTCCCGATCCGGCCGGACCTCTGATGTGCCGCCGGTCCTGGCAGTCCCCTACCGGTCCATCGCCGACAGCGCCCGCTGCGCCAGCGGGTGCGACCGGACCAGTTCGGCCAGCGAGGTCGTCCCCCGGGTGATGCCCGCGAACGCGTTCCACGCGGGGCGGAAGCCCGTCAGCACCGCGTGCAGCATGCCCGGACGCCGCTCGAAGAGCTTCAGCATGCGCCGTCCCACGCTCATCTCGACGCCGAGTCCGGCCTTGATGGCGAACGCGTAGTTGAGCGCCTGACGGCGGGCGTCCACCGCGTCGTGCGACTCCGCCACCCGCACCGCCCACTCACCGGCGAGACGTCCCGAACGCAGGGCGAACGAGATGCCCTCGCGGGTCCATGGCTCCAGCAGACCGGCCGCGTCCCCGCACACGAGCACCCGGCCCCGCGAGAGCGGCGAGTCGTCGCTGCGGCAGCGCGTCAGATGGCCGGAGGAGATCTTCGGCTCGAAGCCGGCCAGGCCGAGCCGTGCGATGAAGTCCTCCAGATACCGCTTGGTGCCGCCGCCGTCACCGCGAGCCGAGATCACCCCGACCGTCAGGGTGTCCCCCTTGGGGAAGACCCAGCCGTAACTCCCCGGCATGGGGCCCCAGTCGATCAGTACCCGGCCCGCCCAGTCCTCCGCGACCGTCTCCGGCACGGGGATCTCGGCCTCCAGACCGAGATCCACCTGGTCGAGCTTCACCCCGACATGCGCTCCTATCCGCCCGGCGCTGCCGTCCGCGCCCACGACCGCACGGGCCAGGACCGTCTCGCCGCCGGACAGCACGACCGCGACTGTGCGCCGGTCGGGCACGGCGGCACCGTGCTGCTCGACCCGGGAGACCGTCGCCCCGGTGCGGAGTTCGGCACCCGCCTTCTGTGCCTCCTCGACCAGGCCCGCGTCGAACTCCGGGCGGTTGATGAGGCCGAAGAGCATGCGCCTGGAGCGGCGGGTGCGTGCCAGCCTGCCGTTCAGCGAGAACGTGACCGCGTGGATCCGGTCCCGCAGGGGCAGTTCGAAACCGGGCGGCAACGAATCGCGCGAATACCCGATGATGCCGCCGCCGCACGTCTTGTAACGGGGCAGTTCCGCCTTCTCCAAGAGCAGTACCCGACGGCCGGCGACCGCCGCCGCGTATGCCGCGGAGGCTCCCGCCGGTCCGGCGCCGACTACGACGACGTCCCACACGGACGACTCTTCGTGCTCATGTCCGGCGTCTGCGTTCTCGCTGCTCACGATGTGCTTCTGCTCCCGATCCGACCAGTGGCCCAAGCTGCTTCCGGCATCCTACGGCGCGTTGCGGCCGGGACCTGCTGTGGGAGGATCGGCCGAGCCTCCGTCGCACCTGCAACGCCGCACTCCTGGCGTTCATGTACCCGGAATACGTACACATAACGTCGCACCCACGAGGAGCGTGCCCATGACCGCCCATCCGATTTCCGAGACCGTCGCCTCGCTGATGCCCCGCGCCAAGGCGGAGCTGACCGAGCTGGTGGCCTTCCAGTCGGTGGCGGATCCCGCGGTGTTCCCGAAGAGCGAGTGCGAGGCGGCCGCCGCATGGGTCGCCGACGCGCTTCGCACCGAGGGGTTCCAGGATGTCGCCCTGCTCGACACCCCGGACGGCACCCAGTCCGTCTACGGCTTCCTGCCCGGCCCGGCCGGCGCACCCACCGTGCTGCTCTACGCGCACTACGACGTGCAGCCGCCGCTCGACGAGTCCGCCTGGCTCTCCCCTCCGTTCGAGCTGACGGAGCGTGACGGCCGCTGGTTCGGCCGGGGCTCGGCCGACTGCAAGGGCGGCTTCATCATGCACCTCCTCGCGCTGCGCGCCCTCAAGGCGAACGGCGGGGTCCCGGTCTCGGTCAAGGTGATCGCGGAGGGCTCGGAGGAGCAGGGCACGGGAGGCCTGGAGCAGTACGCGCAGGCGCACCCGGAGCTGCTCGCCGCGGACACCGTGGTGATCGGCGACACCGGAAACTTCCGGGTCGGTCTGCCGACCGTCACCTCGACGCTGCGCGGGATGACGATGCTGCGGGTGCAGCTCGACACACTCGAAGGCAACCTGCACTCCGGCCAGTTCGGCGGCGCCGCGCCCGACGCCCTTGCCGCGATGATCCAGCTGCTCGCGTCGCTGCGCGCCGAGGACGGCACGACGACCGTCGACGGCCTCACGACGGACACGAAGTGGGACGGTCTGCAGTACCCGGAGGAGGAGTTCCGCAAGGACGCCAAGGTCCTCGACGGGGTCGGGCTGATCAGCACCGGCACGGTCGCCGACCGGATCTGGGCGCGGCCCGCCGTCACCGTCATCGGGATCGACTGCCCCGCGGTCGTCGGCGCGACACCCTCGGTGCAGGCGAGCGCAAGGGCGCAGATCAGCCTGCGGGTGCCGCCGGGCGAGGACGCGGGCGAGGCGACGAAACTGCTGACCGCCCACCTGCGGGCGCACGCCCCCTGGGGCGCGCGCGTCTCGGTCGAACAGGTCGGACAGGGACAGCCGTTCCGTGCCGACATCACCAGCCCGGCGTACACCGCGATGGCGGACGCCATGCGGATCGCGTACCCGGGCCAGGAGATGCAGTCCTCCGGCATGGGGGGCTCGATCCCGCTCTGCAACGCGCTGTCCGAGCTGTACCCGGAGGCGGAGATCCTGCTGATCGGACTCAGTGAGCCCGAGGCGCAGATCCACGCGGTGAACGAGAGCGTGTCCCCCGAGGAGCTGGAGCGGCTGTCCGTCGCCGAAGCGCTCTTCCTGCAGAACTACGCCGCTTCGAAGAAGGCCTGAAGCACATCGGTGGCCGGAGCGGGCGGGCCCCGTTCCGGCCGTCTCCGGCCGCTACGCGTTGAGCGAAGCTCGCCCGGAGCGCAGATCCGTGCGAAGGGCGCCCGCTCCTGCGTACGTTCGGTGCATGGATGTTGTCGAGGTGCTTCCCCAGCTGCACATGTTCCGGTTCCGGATCGGCCAGGCGTACCTATGGCGCGACGAGGCGGAACTGACCCTGATCGACGCGGGCGACCTGAACGCGGCACCCGCCATCGAGGACGCGGTGCGCGAACTCGGTCACGACCCCGCCCGCATCGCCCGCATCGTGATCACCCACGGCCATCGAGACCACTACGGCGCGGCCCAGGAACTCGCCGACCGTCACGGCGCCGAGATCCTGGCGCACCGGCTCGACGCGCCGGTGATCCGCGGCGAGGAGGAGATCGGCGATCCGGTCCTGCTCGACTGGGAACGCCCGCTGCACGAGAACGGGCTGACCCTGCCCGCGGCTCCACCGACCCGGGTCGACACCGAACTGTCCGACGGCACGGTACTGCCCTTCGGCGATGGGGCACGGGTCGTCCACTCCCCCGGACACACCCCGGGAGCCATCGGTGTCCATCTCCCCCGCCACGGGGTGCTGTTCACGGGTGACTGTGTCGCCGAAGCGGGGGGCGTGATGCTGGGCGTGATCAACATCGACCGCGAGCAGGCCGCGGCCTCCTTCCGGCGGCTGGCCGCACTGGAGGCGGCCACGGTCTGCTTCGGCCACGGCGATCCCCTCACCGCCGACGCGGTCGCGGTCATGCACGCCTCAGCCGACCGGGACTCCGGCCTCGAGGTTGAGCACGGCTGAGCGCTCACGGGCGCGCAGCGCCCAGCGCAGCCTTTCGTATCTGGTGGGCGGCAGCATGGTGGCGGCCTCCTCCTCGGTGACGAACCGCCAGGCGCGCAGTTCGGAACCGGGCAGCACCAGCCGTTCGGCGACCGCGTCCGGCAGCGTCCCTCCGTCGAAGAGCAGCCGCAGCCCTCCGTATCCGGGCGGCTCGGGCGCCTCCCAGTCGATGACGAGGAGTCCGGGCACCCGTTCGAGGTGGATCCCTATTTCCTCGGCCACCTCCCTGATCCCGGCCTGTGCCGGTGCCTCGCCCGCCTCCACCACCCCGCCGGGGAACTCCCAGCCGGGCTTGTACGTGGGGTCGACGAGCAGCACACGGTCGTGTTCGTCGAAGAGCAGCACGCCGGCCGCGACGGTTTCCGCCGTGGGGTCGGGTGTCTGGACGATCTCGCAGGCCGGGGCCTCTCCGGTGCGCACGGCCTCGGCGATGCGCTCGGCCGTCTCGCGGGGGGTGAGTGCGCTGTTGTCGATGGTGTGCGCGTCCCGGGTGATCCAGTCGAGTGCCGAACGGTAGGGCTCGATACGGTCGTACGCCCACTGCCCGGTCCCGCCGACCGTGCCTGAATCGTCGGGGAACTCGGCCCGGTGGGCGATCCGTTGACGCAGGATCGTTTCCTCTGGTGAGAGCAGTACATGGCGCACGGCGATGCGCCTGGAGGCGAACCCTCCGAATATCTCGTCGCGATACTCCTGTCGCAGCAGTGTCATCGGCACCACCAGTACCCCGCCGACCTCAGCCAGCAGCGCTGCCGCGGTGTCCACCACGAGACGCCGCCAGATCGGCAGGTCCTGGAAGTCCGTCACCTCGGCGAACTTCTTCTGGGGCAGCAGGGATCCCAGCCCCGTGCCGGTCAGTTCCGGGTCGTAGAAGGTGCTGTTCGGGATCAGATCGATCAGTTCACGCGCGGCGCTGGTCTTGCCCGCGCCGAACGCACCGTTGATCCAGACGATCACGGTTCCCCCTCTTCCGTAGCCCCCTGTGGCTTGCCCGCAACACCCTGCCGCGAAAACACGACTGTGGCGATGACGTTGCACGAACGCAACCGCGCAGGCCGCCGTCCGGCGTCTTCCGCTGCGGGAACGGCGCCCGACCGGGCGGCATCCGGCCGTAACGGCGACGGCGGGACCGTCGTTGGAGCGGACAGCAGAACGAACGACAGGGGGCGGACCGTGCGTCGCACCGTACTTGAGCAGTTTCCCGCCGGGGGCCCGCGGGGCAGTTGGCCCGCGGAGGAGTTCGCTGCGGCCCGTCGCGGGGAGGGCGTGGCGGCGGAGGTCGTGATGGACCTGGAACAGGACGCGTTCCTGGTGGTCGTACCGCAACAGTCCTCGGATCGGGGCCGCTGACGTCCGTGGGCACGGCACGGGCGGTGAAGCTGCCCGTCATACCTGCGGCGCGCGGAGCGAAACGGCCGGGTCCGCAGGTCGGTCCGACCGGTCGGTGGCACCCCGCTGCGGGCCCGCGTCGCCCTCGTGCCGACGGGCGGACACCACGTCGAAAAGCGTCCAGCCGTCGATGCACCGCGGCGCGGCGTCGTCGGTGCACCAGCCGTGGGTGGTCACCGCCTCTTCGAGCAGCGCGCGGACGGTGCCCGGCTCGTGCAGGTTGAGGTAGGCGCCTCCTGTTCCGACCGCGCCGGAGGGCAGCAGGCCGTCGGGCACCGCCCGGCCCGGCCCTCCCGAAAAGGTGATCTCCAGCCGGCCCCGGCCGTCCAGCGGGTGGAGAGCCAGTACCTCGCGGCAGCCCTGTGCGAGGCCGTTGACTCTCTCGTGCCGGTGACCGACCTTCCAGAGGAAGGTGGTGCCGTCGACGACGAGACGGCGGGACTTCTTCTCGCTCCGGGCCATCCCCGGATGCTAGGGCGTGTCACCCCGCCAGTCCCACTTGTTTGAATCCTCGGCCCGCGGCCCGTACTCGGCTCTGCCACCCGCCCCGTACGCACCGATCTCGGTGACCAGCGCGGATCCGTCCGCCAGTGCCACCTTCGTCCAGCCGGTCACGTCCAGCAGCAGCCCGTCGAGCGGACCGCCCACCAGCTCCCGGTAGACCCGCCCCGGCCGGGGGCCCGGATCCGGGTCGTCGTGATCGGCGCCGTACACCCGTCGCCGCATGATCTCGTCCATACCCGAAGGATCGCATCGACCACTGACAACTTCCTCGGTCGGTGAGCTCGTGTGACTCGATCGGAGGCACGTGCGCTCGCCCGGGCGTTGATCCTTCGGATCCGTACCGGGCTCGGGGTGCCGGCTAACGGCTGTCCCGTAATCCGTGGTGGATCAGCGCGCGGCGTCGGATGCGGTGCATCGCTAAGCGGAGAGGCGTCCACATACCGGATGTATCCGGGTGTTCCGACAACGCGGCGAGGTGCCGTAGCTGTCGTCGTGCGCCCGCCAGGGATTGTCGGGACAGCCCTCAGCTCGGTGACCGGGGAGGTTCGCCGGGTCAGCCGGTCATTCCTTCTCTGAGGCAATCGCGAGATGGCGGCGGCAAATGTCGGCGGCCGTGAGGTGCGGTGTGTGCAGCGCATTGGTGTAGAGCCGCATCTCACGAGCTGCCCGGTCGAGGCGCTGCCAGAATGCGAGCGGCAGGTCAAGGTCGTCACTGAGATCGACGAGACAGTCGAAAGCAAGTTCCAGCTCGTTGTGCTCAAGAAACTCAAGCGTTGCTGAGAGGTCGACGTCGGGCAGGCCCTTCAGGCAGTCCCGGGCGGCGTCGAGGTGTCCGAGGGTCCGGCTCCAGCTGGCCTGAAGTACCTCGCGATCAAGGGTCATGACGTCAGTGTCGTCGGTGCTGTCCGCATGGTCACGCGGCTTTCGCCGGTCGCCCGCCCGAGCGGAGGCCCTTCTCGCCTAGAACTCCCAACAGAACGATTCTCGAGGCGGTTGGATCAGTCCGGGACTGGTGACCTGGAGGTGTGGGGCAGCTCGGCCGAAGCCGAGGATCCCCACCGTCCGCCCCACCCGCGCCGCGAACCGGCCCAACCACTCCGGCAAACACCGCCGTCACGGCCTGCACTTCCTCGCCCTCACCGACGAGAACGGCCGCCTGATCCGGATCTCCACAGCCCACCCCGGCCGCACCCACGACATCACCGCCGCCCGCCGCGACCACATCCTCACCCCCCTGCGCGCGGCCGGCCTCGGCGCCCTGGCCGACCTCGGCTTCCTCGGCCTCACCGACGACAGCGACGACAGCGACGACAGCGACGACCCGGTGATAGTCATCGGCTACAAGGCCACCCGCGCCCGCAAGCTCACCCCCGGCGAGAAGCAGGCCAACCAGGTCCTAGCCGCCGCACGCGCTCCCGTCGAACATGGCTTCGCGCGCCTGAAGACCTGGCGCATCCTCACCAGACTACGCACCGATCCCGCTCGCGCCACCGACCTTCTGCGCGCTCTCCTGGTCCTCTCGAACCTCGACTCCCACGCTGACAGATGATCAGTCATATTCGGCGCGGCGCGGCTCCGTCCTGCCAGCGGTAGAGGTCGCGCAGCAGGGAAATCTCGGCGCCGTGATGGATCAGCTCCCTGTTGACGTGCAGGACCCTGTTCTCCATGGGATACCGCTCGGGGCCCACCGTGGGCGGATTGTCCAGGTCAGCGTCCGAGAGCTCGCGGACCCCCGCGTTCCATCTCCCATACATCTCATCGAGCTGTTCTAGCGCCTCGTCAGCGGTCCCCGCGTAGGCGAATGCCTGGGACTCGAGGTCCTGGCCGCCGAAGTGCCATCCGACCCGATAGCCCAGGCAGGAGACGGTGATGTGCGCCAGCCGCCAGGCAATCGTGGTCACCGGCGCAGGCACCGGGGCAGGGGACGCGGAGTCCATCGCCCATTCCCCCGAACCTTCCGACATCGGTGCGGGCGACGTGCCACGTGGGCGGATGCTCCAGCAGCCGCGCACCGGCTCCCAGAAGTACTCCTCGTCGGAAAGACCTTCCAGCCGTGGCCGCAGGTTCTTGCTCCAGTACCAGTCCAACTGGTCCGCGAGCCGCTCGCTTCTTTTCATTTCCGCACACTACATACAACGGATACCTGGCTGCGCCCCTCGCGGACGCCGCCACCGGCCGTGGACCGCGAGACCTACCGAACCAGGAGATGACGCTGGGGCCTGACGTGCCCTTCGGGCCGCGCCGCCACGAGCGGCTCAGCCTCGACCGATGACATGACGGATGATCAAGACCGCAGACTCCCGCCCGCGATCAGCACGAGTATCCCGAGCGAGCGCCACGCCAGAGCTTCCGACCTGCATGTTCGAAGATGGCGAAGACTCTCTGATGGTCATCGACGAGGGCTGCTTCTCCCGGGTCAGCTGCTCTGCTTCCCTGCGTTGGGAAGGCAGGCTTGCGCTGGCTGCCTGACGTGGGAACACAGTCCGCACCAGTCCTCGTTCCGCCACACTCCACCCGTCACCGCGTGCCGTAGCGCATCGACCGTGGTCGCCAGGTTCTCGGCCCGCTCCGTAAAGCAACGCACGACCCAAATATCTTCTTCGCCCCACCACTTGTGAAGCTTCAGATGAATCGCAGTCTCGCTGCCGACCCACCACCTGTCGGCGGGCCCAGTTGCCTCGACGTCGAGGGCAGGGAGGCCGGCTTCGGCGACCGTCGGCTCCTGGCTGGGTCCGGTGGCAACAGCGAAGGTCACATGGGGCCAGTATCGGACCTGTGACAACTGGGCATGGGCCTCCAAGCGCTGAAGGATGCTGCTGTTGATGATCCGGGGACGTCCCGCGAGCGTCATGGCGGTGCGCTGGTCCGGGAGGACGTCGACCGACCAGGTCTGGTCACCGTCGTGGATGCCGCGGAAGGTCCAGCCCTCGATGTTGAGGTAGATGGTGGCCTCGCCGTACAGGCCGTGTTCCATGCCGTTGGAACCCAGGAGCGGGTACCACAGGCCGCCGTAGCGTTCCTCGAAACGAATCATCGCCTCGATGGCCTCAGGCGGCACTGCTGCCTCATCCCCGTCGGAAGTCTGCGCGCGGGCCAGTGCACGTATGCGGTCGGCGGGCATCTCAGGGCCGCGCCGTGCCCGCGCCAGGAGAGTCGCGACGCGGGGCGACAAGCAGGGTGTCGGCGTACACGTGAACGCACATAGTCGCGTACGGATGAACGTGCAGGGTTCTTGATGCGCTGAGTGCCGGCCCCCGGCACGCTGCTGCCTGT